>CAJWER010000137.1 GCA_913030785.1 uncultured Chloroflexota bacterium
CTCACTTACCCTTGAAAGGCATGTTATGTCCAATCCCCTCCGCGCACTCGTTTTAGGCTCAGGTTTTGCAGGACAAGGCCACGCGGAAGCACTCCGAAATGCGGGTGTCGAAATCGTAGGTTTGGCCAGCCGCACCCTTGAAGTTACGCAACAGGTTGCAGCAAAAATGGCCATCCCACACGCCACAACCGACTGGCAAAAAGCGCTCGAAGATCTCCAGCCCGACATCCTCGCAGTGGGCACACCCGGAGGTGCACACGTTGACCCCATCATGGCTGCACTCGATCAGAGATGCCATATCTATTGCGACAAACCCCTCGCCGCCACGGCAAAAGACGCAAAAATGATGTATCTCAAAGCGCGAGAAGTCGGTGTCAAAACAGCTTATACCGCATCTATGCGCTACCTGCCATATGCTCTGCTTGCAAAATCTCTCATCGCAAATGGCGACATCGGCGAGCCCAAGTTCGCCGTCTCGTACACGCTGACCGACCTCATCAAGCACCACCCTCATACCCTGGACACAGTCTCGCTGCTCCTTGGTGACCCCGTTGCGACATGGGTCGAGGGCTCGCTGGTCCAAAAGGGCAGCGCACTGGACGGCCAGATCAATCGGATGGGTCCCAGGGACGGAGAGACCTACGAACGCACCGGCCCCTTGCCCAACCCGGACTACGACGCAAATGAACACCGATTCTTGCCGCCTCCCGGCCAGGAAATCGCCGACCCGATGGTGGGCTTCTACCGTGTGGGCTACGACAACGGCGCAGAAGGCGTGTTCGTTCCTGTCGGCGGACGCTGGAGTATAGACGTGCAAGGCACGGATGGCTCCGTTCATGGGTGGGAGCAGCAGGGAAGCTTCCGTGTCCGAAGCTGGTCCGGAAGGGGAGGCGAGATCAAGGAGCGTATCATCACTCCAGAAGGCGAAAGCCCGACGGTCAACACTATTCGCAACATCGTCCGAGAGTTAGAGACGGGCGAACGAACCTACGGAAACATAGAGGTGACAATGCAGGTCGTGGAGCCAGAGTTCGGCATCGCCCACTCCAGCCTGGAGGGCGGCGCCCGCGTCTCACTGCCGGTCACGGACCGAAGTCTCTACATCCCGGGAGGCTAAGTCGGTCCTCTCCCCGAGGGGAAGGATTAGGGTGGGGCTAGGCTTTCGCCTGACAAATGGGCGAGGAGCCGTAGCCCCCATCTCAATCTTCCTCTCAGGATGAGGAGGGTTACTGCCCGGTGAGCGCCGCCAGTAGACGGCGCGCCACAAGATCCTCTTCGCCTTCTTGCAGCGCCACTGGGGCGACCCACAGCTCGCGCGGTTCCGGGCCCACGCCAACGTAGATCGGCGGCTCATCTACAAGCATGGCCGCCTGCACCTCTTCGACGCTTCGGCCCTCCCAATCTTCGTCCAGAATGACCAGCGCCGTGGGTGAGCCAGGTCCCTCGTAGACGATCCCCTCGTGGACTCGCGCCTCAAGACCTGGTACGTGTTTCACGTGATCAACGATGTGCGCCGATTTCGACCGCCATTGAGTCCACTCTGTCTCGTGATCAGCGTCGACGAACAGCTCAAGGGCGCATATAAGCCCAACGATCTCTTCTTTGCATACCTTCATCGGTCGGCCAATGCCGGCACGGGCCTTGTTGAACGAGAACGCATTCTCCCAGGCCGCGTCCATCAGGTCGCCTCGACCCACAAGCATTCCAGTAGACTGCGGTCCACGAACCCCCTTGCCGCCGCTGAAAGCTACCAGATCCACTCCCATCGATACGAATTTAGTCAGGTTGCCCACGGGAGGCAGCTCCGCCGCAGCGTCAAGCACCACCGGAACTCCTCTGGCATGAGCGACCTCGATCACCTCCTCCAATGAGAGACCCCAGTAGCGCATGACCCAGACGTACGCCACCGCAGCGGTGTTGTCGCCGATGGCCGCCTCAAGCTCCGCCCGGGTTGCACCACCCTCGGCGCCGATCTCCACCAGTGTCGCGCCGGCGTGCTGGTATGACGAGTCGTAGTGGTTCCGCTGAGATTGCTGAATCACAATTTCGTTCTTCATACCCGTCGTATCCGGCAGGCTCCCTATCTTCGACTCGTCGGTGCCGGTCATGCACGCTGCCGCCTGGAGCACCTGCGCCGCCGCACAACCGGACGTTACCATCCCTCGGTCCGCACCGGTGATCCTAGCAATGTACTCGCCTGCCTTCACGTTGAGCTCTCCAAGATCCAGGAAACGTCCGGCAGACTCGGCCATCGCGTCCACTACCTCCGGGGGCATGATGCTACCGCCCAGTATGGTCCGCCAATGGTGACCATTAACGAGATCCTTAACCCCAAGCCTACCCAACACACTTCCCGCGCCGCTCTGATATGTCATTCTTCGGTGTTCCTCCTGGATCGAAATAGTAGAGTCATTTCGGATCTGAGTTCGCCGCAGCTACCTAGCTATCGCGCCGTGGTTGGATGTCCTTGTTCATCGCCCACTCCGGATAAAGATTATGGACCGTTGCGCCCTTATACGGCAGACCAAGGGGCTGGGGGGGCAGGTTCATGATTCCTTCGGTGCCATGAAGGGAACTGAAGACGTACCGCAGTCCAGACGCTCGCAGGGTTCGGGCGGACGGTATATTGAAGCCTGCAGTCGAAGCCATGGCAATCTTGCCATTGTCTACGATCCATCCTACGCCAGCGCTAACGATGGCCCTGCCGAGACCCCCGCCCCGGGCATCGGCAAGCACGTCCATGCCCACCTCCCAGACATCTCCGCCATGGTCCCATACGGTGGCCAGCCCAACCATCCGGTCCTCTTCGTACACCGCAAACCCGGCCAACGAGTTCGCCTGGCAGTGCCAGAATAGGCCGAAGTCGATCCCAACCAGATCCGGCGCGGTTAGCTCGACCACACGATCGTCCTTTGGGGGCCGAGAACTGTCCTTGTCCGCAAACAGATACCAGGACGGGCCCCAAACACCCACGCCGTCTGGAAGCGTGACCCTCGACAACTCATAGGCGCCGAAGGTCGAGTAAAGCAGGTCCGGCGGCAAGTCGTCGACGATGGTCTGGACCCCATCCACCCACTGTGGATGCAGAGCAACCACCGACTTCCCACCTGACAGGAGGGCCCTCAGGGGCGCCTGCGGCTCCTCGGTTTCCCAGGCGACCACTCCTGTGGCGCCCTCAAACGCTGCCGACCACGGCAGGCTCAGGTGTTCCTCTATCCAGGGCTCCACGGCAGAGAGTAATCTCATGTCAGTCAAGTCAGCATCTCCCATCGGAACTAAGCGTTCCTGTGTCGCCTGCGGTAATATATATGGCGGTCAGATAGGGAGTCTAGTCCCGCTGTTCCGCACTGTCAACGGCACGTTCATGATAGGATCCTGAACGTCCACGACCCCTGGCCAAAAACCCGATTGGAGCTTTCCTGCATGGAACGAATTCTCGTGACCGGCGCCTACGGGCAGATCGGATCGGAGCTTGTCCCGGCCCTCAGAGACCGGTTCGGCGTCGACAACGTCATCGCGGCAGGATACAAGAATACGGTGCCACCCCAGTTCTTTGACGGGCCAAATACCGACGTGGACGTTGCCGACTATAGCCAGCTAGACTCGGCGATCATGGACCACCAGGTTGACACGGTATACCATCTCGGCTCCGTGTTGTCGGCCCTAGCAGAGCGCGACCGGAAGCAGGCCTACGCAGTCAACTTCAGCGGTGTTCACAACGTCCTCGAGGCTGCTCTTGCCAACGGCGTTCGCCAGGTAATCGTCCCCAGCTCCATCGCGGCCTTCGGCCCGGAGACACCGGCACACAATACGCCGAACGACACTGTGCAAAAACCCAACACCATCTACGGCATTTCCAAGGTGTTCACCGAGCTCATGGGGAACTACTACACAACGAAGCTCGGACTGGATGTAAGGGGAGTGAGGCTACCAGGGATCATCAGTTGGAAGGTCGAGCCAACCGCTGGTACGACCGACTACGCCGTGGCCATCTTCTACGGCGCGATCCGTGAAGGAAGGTACGCCAGCTTCCTCGGCCCAGACACTTGCCTGCCCATGATGTACATGCCGGACGCCGTGTCGTCGCTGATCGACGTTGCGACCGCCGATTTCGACCGCCTGAAGCACCACGTCGACTACAACGTGGCCGCCATGAGTTTTACTCCAGCCGAGCTGGCAACAGCGATCGAGCGGAGGATACCCGGCTTCGAGATGCAATACGACGTGGATCCACTACGGCAGTCCATCGCAGATTCATGGCCCGACAAGCTGGATGACACCGTCGCGCGGCAGGAGTGGGACTGGTCGCCCCGCTACGACCTGGACGCGATGGTCGACGACATGCTGGAGAATCTGCGCCGCAAGCTTGCCTAGCCGACGGAGACAGTCTCGGGAGCGCGCGGAGTGCCTTGAGGCCCGTCCGGAAATTCCGTTGCGAACAATTCTGAAGCCGGCCTACCGCGTCTGACCTCCTCTCCCTCAAAGGGAGAGGATTGAGGTGAGGGTGCCCTCTGTCCCCCGAGGGACCTTGGTACACACCAGTCCCATTCAACTACCGCTCACCCAACTAGGACACTGGCCCACAGGATTACGGCACAGGCGAGAACACGTACAGTTTACGCCCTTACTCGTAGCGCAATGCCTCCGCTGGATATATCTTAGATGCCTGCCTGGCCGGAAGGAATGTCGTGAAGAGTGAGAACACGTATGTCACCACCAGTATGGTCCCGATCCAGAGCCACGGAATCGTAAACGTGATCGCCTCTATGCCTGCTTCGCGCCGAATGTCAGACACTGCGTTATATGATAGTACGAGCCCAAGGACCAACCCGATCCCACAACCGAGCATGTACACGAAGGACGTCTCCATGAGGAAGCTTAGCTGCACCATACGACGTTTGTAGCCAATGGCCCTCAGAACCCCGATCTGTTGGCGGCGTTCCACCACCGCCCGTGTGCTCACTACACCCAGCGCCGCGACTCCGACGAGCAGGCCCAGCGCCATGAACCCAGTGAACAGGCGGAAGAAAGCCTTTCCAGCAGCGGACTCGTCATCTAGCACCTCTTGGTAGACCTCTGTCTCCATCCCAAACTCCAGCATGCCGGCCTCCAGTGCCCGGGAGACACTTTTTGCATCCGCACCATCCGCGATCTTGAATCTATAGTTGGTCACCGGCACCTCGATCGGCAACAAATCGTCGAAAACAGATTTTGCCCCTACCATCCGCCCTGCATTCCGGTGCAACTTGTCGAAGACGCCGATCACCGTTACAGGGATGATCTCCCCTGTGCGCGGTTCCCTCATCTCCAGATCCACAGGCTCCATCTTGTCGGCCTCGTAGTAGAGCGCGCCAAATAACAAGTCCTTGGCCTCCTCCTCAGTGGGCTCTAGGTTGCTCACCACCCAGCCCCCGACAATGACCAGGCTCGGATCCTCTCGCATCGCCAGAATCACATCCTCTGCCGTCGGGCCGTATCCTTCCGCCACGAGCTTCATCTCAAAATCGCTCGCCTCCAGAAAGGCGTCGTCAGCCATGATGGCTCGTCTGTCGTGCCAGATGTCGTCCTCTCCGTCAACGGCCCGAAGTTGCATCACCAATGAAGCGTAGCCGCCAATCGCGTCGAGGTCCTCGGGACTAACGTCCTCCAAGCTCAGAACGGTCTGAGCTATGTCGTCTATTGGAGTCGCTGCATTGACCTCGCCCGAGACGTCGAACCCTGCATAGACCTTGCGAGGCTCTTCGAACTGGGTCGAGAATGTCTCGCTCAACACGGACATGACCACCAGCGTGAATATAACAAGCGCGAACATGGCCAGGGTCAGGCCGGTTCGGAACTTGGCGGCCATCGGGTACGCCACGGCCGTCACCAGCACCGGACGTAACCTTCCCGTCTTTCCAGCCACAAGCTCCAGCCCTTTCAGCAAAAGGTCGGCGTTGTACATGATGGTCCAGACCGCAGCTCCCACCATGGCGACGCCCGAGAAGAACATGATGTCGAACTCCCGTTCGAGATCCTCGGCGACTCGCTCAAAGACGGTGGATGGCAGTACCCAGAACGCCAGCATCAGCAATCCTGTAGCGGTCGAAGCCAATCGGTCCGCCATGGCATCAGACAACGCCGTACGCCGTAGCCACGACCGCCCCATGAGGCCAAGCCCTAGCAGTGAAATCGTCACGCCTCCACCGAAATAGGAAAACCTCCCCCACGATGCGATCGCGAAGTAGGTGATAGTCACGCCGCCCAACAAAGTAAGCCAGCCATGGACCAAATAGGGCTGCGCAAACCGCACCACACCAACTATCGCCGCGATCGGCCACACCGGGACCGCGACTATCGCCAAGAGCCCGTCGCGCACCGCCCTACCCGGCCTTCGGCGCGCAAGTCTCACAACACCCCTAACGAGGAGGTACAGCGGGAGGACCAGCGACCTACCCAGATCCGGTAGCCGCGCCCGAAGCGAAGCTGCTTCCTTAGTAATGATCGCTTCTGGAAGGCCCCTTATGGCAACTACGATGTTGAGAAGACTGACCCGATACGCGGAGACCGCGACCGTTGCGAAGACGATCATCATTCCAAGACAGTAGGTCACAACGACACTACGGGGCTCGAAGTGGATGGAAAGTTGGAACGAATCGTCGAAGGACGAAAATATCTCGTTCAGCACGGTGATCATCGCGGCGCTGACCAGGAGCCCCAGGCCAACACCGATTGCGGCTGCCAAAACCGCGTACGCCGTCCCCTCGAACAGGAACATCAACACCAGGTGGCGCCTTCGAGCGCCCACCGCTCGAGCCATCCCCATTTCGTTTTTGCGCGCCGCCGCCAGCATCACAAAGATCAAGAAGATGAGCAGGATGCCCACGGTGATCGAGAATGAACTGAACAGGATGAAGATCGACGTGACCTCGGTCCCGGCCTGATCAGCCGCCTTCAGCATATTTTGCTTAACGGTGATCACGCGGAATTCGGCCAATTCAAGGTATAGAGTTGCCGCCTCTCGAACCACCTCTCTTAGCTCGGCATCCCCTAGCTCTTCCAACACGAGCCGCCCCAGATCCTGCTCAACCAGAAGACTGTTCAGATCCTTGCTAACGCCAGGTTCCCTCAACTCACGCACCAGATCGTCTAGCTTCTCTTTGATCTCCACCCCAAGCGTCTCGTCAGACTGTTTCTTTTCGAGGACCTCAAGTACGCTCGGAGAGTTGAACAGATCCTTTAGCCGTTCCGCCACCACCTGATCATTGAAGAGCGATCTCAGCTCCCTCGTGACATCTTCCGTGAGGATCTCACCATCCCTCTGGTCACCAAGGTTGGACACCAGAATGGAATTGACCTGACCCTCTCGACCAACCAGCGCTTGCGCCCGCGCCAATGGCATCAACACAGTTGGGTCCACCCCGGCCAGACCGCCGCGCCGCCCCGGCCAGACCTCGCCAAGCCCTCCTCGGGGGTGGGTGCCGTGGCGGGCCGCTCGAGAAAAGCCAGCGGCGACAACGCCGGGCCCGAAGGGATCGTCAACGAAGTCGTGTCGCCGGGAATCGTCAGCGGAGACGACGCGCTCGTAGGAATCGGTGGCGAGGACGTCGAGCTCGAGAAAGCCATTGACAAAGTCGTTGCCGCGGGGGTCGTTGGCGAGGAGCCGCGGCATCACCTGGAGGGAGCGCGCGTTCGCCCGCATCGCAGGCATCAAGTAGTACTCGCGGCCATCATCGGCGCGCAGCGGGCACACGCGAACATCAACAGGCTGCTCCAAGGTGGCGC
>CAJWER010000138.1 GCA_913030785.1 uncultured Chloroflexota bacterium
CTGAAGGTCGCAACGACTGGTGGAAACAAGCCTGTTTCACTAAATGGCGAGGTTATTTCTGCTGGAATCAACCTTTACGTTAAGCACAACGCCCCGGCTACAATGAACGCCTAGGCCGCCTGGGGGAGCGATATCCCCCACTCTAATGCAACCACAAGGTGTGTCGGTGACAAGTCCGTATAAATACAGAGTCAAAAACAAAAATCACTAAGGAGAAATCATGTTATTAACTAACTCAAACGCAAAATTAAAAAAATCGGAAGTTACTTGGAAAGAAGGAGTGAAAGACAGAAGGCAGATTATAGGTCGGGAAGGAGGCAGCAGGAATAGTACAGGTCCTAAGCATGGAAATTATGCTATTTTTGGAAACCTTATTATGCTTTGCGAAGGCCCTGAAGGAATATCTTTAGAAGTGTGTTGGAAATTAATCACAGCTCTGAAGAATTTAGATAAATAAATCTTAATCTTAGACAGTCCTTAAACTTAATCATAAGTTCCTGCGTCACCATCTGCCAGGGGACCATGTCACTGTGGTGCTCCATCTCGGTCACCACGACTTCGTCACCTGGCTGCAGGTTCGACCGCGCCCAACTGGCTGCCACGAGATTGATAGCCTCGGTGGTGTTGCGCGTCCAGATAATCTCTTCGGACTGACGCGCCCCTATGAAGCGCGCCACCTTCTCCCGCGCTTCCTCGTATCTGTCGGTAGCCTCCATCGATAGTGCGTGGACACCGCGGTGCACGTTGGCGTTGTAGCCCTCGTAGTATTCGGTCAGCGCGCTGATAACCTGGCGTGGTTTCTGGGAGGTCGCCGCGTTGTCTAGGTAGACAAGCGGCTTTCCATACACCTTCCTGGACAGGATGGGGAAATCGTCTCTGATTCTGGCGACGTCGATCGACGCCTGTTGAGTTGCTTCAGCCATTGTTCGGTCCCTTTTGGGGGCTTTCTGCGGCGGGTAAGAGTCTACAGATCGACCTCGATGTCATTTCCACTGATCCTGACCTTGAATGTGTCGATGGGCAGAAATGCCGGTGACTCGGTAACTTCACCGTTGCGGATATCGAACCGGGCGCCGTGTCGGGGGCACTCAACCTCGAAACCCATCAGTTCGCCCTGGTCGAGCGAGCCTTCGTCGTGGCTGCACACGTTGTCGATGGCGAACAGGTCGCCCGACGCATTGCAGATGGCAATTTCTCTGCCGCCGACTTCGTAGACCTTTACCTTGCCCGACGGGACCTCGTCGACTGTACCTACCCTCGTGAATGCCAAGTAGTCACCCTTTCTAATTATTGGGGCGCGAAAGCCCTTTCCCGGTTGTTGTGCATATCGCTCTGTTAGGGTCGGACGGCCAACTCTGCTCCGTTCTCCTTCGGCAATTCCGTCAACCTGTCTCGTTCCAACAGATCGGCTATGCTCTTTGAATTCAGCACCGCCTGCATCGCCATCTCTACCTCCAGCCACACGCTGCGCTGACCGCACGCCGATGACTGGGTGCAATGGCCCTGCTCGTCGAGGCATCCCACTATGGTCTGTGTGCCACCCAGGTACTCCATCACCATACCCATGCTGATTTCTGACGGCTCCAGGGCCAGGGAGTGCCCGCCCAGAGGACCGCGTTGGGTCGTGGTCAACCCGCGCTTACGCAACGAGTGAAGGACCTGTACAAGATAGGGCTCGGGAATACCCTGGCGTTTCGAAATATCGGTTGCACGGACCGGCCCCTCACCGCCGTTGGCGGCCAGATCTACCAGCGCCCGGACTCCATAGTCGACCTGCATCGGGATATGCATGGTTCAGCCTCCACCGAGTGAGCGAGTCACTCCGTCCTCACCGTCTCCTTGTCCCCACGCAACGCCGCTTTTAGAGTGTTCCACGAAAGGGTCGCGCACTTGACCCTGGTCGGAAAGGCCGATATCCCGGAGAGCATTCCAAGGTCTCCAAGCGTGTCATCGTCGTCTTGGTCGTGTTCGGCTTCATCGACGGGGCCCCGCGTCAGCATTTCATGGAATGCGTCAAATATCTGCTCTGCTTCCGTGAGGCTCTTCCCCATGACGCTCTCAGTCAGCATTGATGCCGAAGCGCGCGAAATCGCACAGCCCGAACCCTGAAATCCGATGTCGGCCACCTGGTCGCCATCTAGCGCCAGATAGATCGTAATCGTATCGCCGCAAAAAGGGTTGAACCCCTCGGCAGATCGGTCCGCCCCGTCCAGCAGCCGGAAATTCCTGGGCTTCCGGTTGTGCTCCATTATCATGTCTTGATATAGCTCTTCTAGCTCTGACATATTCCCCTGCCTTTTAGCTTATCCGGCAGATGCTCTGGTCGTTTCGACCGAGAGTTGGCGTTGCATCTGTAGCCTGAGCGGCGCTAGTCTCACACCGTCAATGATCTCGTTGGCGAATCCGGCTACCAGAAGCCTGCGCGCCGTATCCTCGTCCAGTCCCCGGCTCGCCATGTAGAAGAGCGCCTCGTCGGCGATTGCGCCGGCGGTCGCCCCGTGGGCGCACTGGACATCGTCTGCATATATTTCAAGGCTCGGCTTTGTGTTGATCCTCGCGCCCTCAGAGAGTAACAGGTTCTTGTCTGACTGAGTCGCGTAGGTCTTCTGGGCATCCCTCCTCACTAGGACTCGCCCAGAAAATACCGCCCGCGACGACCCGTCGAGGATACCCTTGAAGAGCTGGTCGCTTGAGCCGTGAGGCGTCTTGTGGTCGACATCTATGTGATTGTCGATGTGCTGGGTGCCGGAAGTAGCGTAGAGCCCCTTCAGGACACAGGAACTGCCGGGGCCGTCCAGTAGCACGCTAAGTCCATTTCGCGCGATGCGGGCGCCCTTTGAAAGCGACGTGGATAGGAAACTGGCGTCCCGTTGCAGCGCGACACTGGTCGTGCCGATGTGGAACGCCGCGTCGCTCTCAGCCAGATACCGGTAGTGTTCGATCTCGGAGCCCTCTGCGCCCACGATCTCGGCGACCGCATTGGTAAAGTATGGCCCGTCTCCCAGACTCACATAGCTCTCAACCAGCGTGAGCCTGCTGTTCCGACCGACCAGGACTAGCACCCGGGGATGGGACACAGTGGCCGTCGGGCCGCCCGTTGACACAAACACCAGATGGACCGGTGCTGTAGTTTCTGAATCATCCGGGATCCGCACAAAGGCGCCATCGCTGGCAAACGCGGTGTTGACCGCCGCGAACCCGTCCTCATCTACGCTGACATACTTGCCGAGGTGTTGCTCGACGTGGACTTCGTCCACCGAGAGCACTTCGGAAAGGCTGGTAATCTGCGCTATGTCGTCGGTTGGCGCAGCTGAGAGCGCTGCCGAGTAGAACCCATCTACGAATACTAGCCGGGACCAGCCGTCGTCCCAGGGGGAGACGGCCTTTACGCCGGCAAGACTAACGGCTTCTACCGCCAGCGCGGAAGGCAGGTCGAATTCGGCCCTTCCGATGGGGCTGACGTTCGTATACTTCCACTGCTCGTTACCACGGGTGGCGGTGGGGAATCCGGCCTGCTTGAATGCGGCGAGGCCTGTAGCGCGAAGCTTGCCGAGCCACGCGGGGCCATTTACCCCTGGGCTCGCCTCGAACGTTGCGTGGTCCGAAACATACTTGTCGTAGATGGCTTTTGTCATCTTAGGCCGTCGGAATCTCTGCGGCGGGCTCTCGTAGCCAGTCGTAGCCGCGCTCCTCCAACTCCTCAGCCAGTTCACGGCCACCGGAGCGAACAATTCGGCCGTCGATCAGTACATGGACCATGTCGGGGACGATGTATCCCAGGATTCGCTGGTAGTGGGTCACCAGGAGCGTCGCGTTCTTGGGGCTCCTGCGCCGGTTGATGCCCTCAGAGATGAGCCGCAGCGCGTCGATGTCCAGGCCCGAGTCCGTCTCGTCCAGGATCGCGAGCGCCGGGTCGAGTATCGCCATTTGAAGCATCTCGTTGCGCTTCTTCTCCCCGCCGGAGAAGCCCTCGTTCACGGACCGCTTCGTTAGCTCCGTGTCCATGCCGATATCTTTCGAGGCCGCCCGGTATATCTTGTCGAACTGCCTGGCGTTGAGGGCCTCGTCGCCGCGGTGCTCAAGCAGTGCATCCAGCGCGGCCTTGATGAAGTGGCGGTTGCGCACACCCGGAAGCTCCGGGGGGTATTGGAACGCCAGGAATAGCCCGGCCAGGGCCCGCTGGTCCGGAAGAAGCCCCAACAGGTCCTCTCCCTGGAACAGCACCTCTCCTTGCGTGACCTCGTACTCCCGCTTGCCGGCGAGGGTAGAGGCCAGAGTGCTCTTGCCGCTGCCGTTCGGGCCCATTAAGGCGTGGACCTCGCCCGTGGGCACCGATAGGTCGATGCCACGCAGTATCTCTGTCCCAGCCACCGATACATGAAGGTCTCGAATCTCTAGCATCCTGGTGCTAAACTCCTGTTTAAATTACCTCTTCTCCCCTCAAGGGAGAGGATTGAGGTGAGGGTGTATTGTTTACTCTGTTGGCCCCACTGCTAGGAACCTGAACATCACCCTCAACCTGACCTTCTCCCTTTGAGGGAGAAGGGACTACACGCTAGCCCACTGCTCCTTCAAGACTGACTCGAAGCAGCTGCTGTGCCTCCATCGCGAACTCGAATGGCAACTCCTGGAAGATGCCCCGGCAAAAGCCGTTGATGATCATGTAGTGGGCCTCTTCCTCGGAGATGCCCCGCTGCATTGCGTAGAAAAGCTGGTCGTCGCTCACCTTCGAGGTCGACGCCTCATGCTCCATTCTCGCCGTGGGGTTCCGGACATCGATGTACGGAACCGTGTGGGCGCCGCACTTGTCCCCAACCAGCAGCGAGTCGCACTGGGTGAAGTTGGTTGCACCCTCGGCAGTAGGCATGATCTGCACCAGGCCCCGGTAGGTGCTCTCGCCCTGTCCGGCAGAGATGCCCTTGGCGACGATCGTGCTCTTTGTGTTCTTGCCGATGTGGGTCATCTTCGTACCGGTGTCGGCCTGCTGATGATTGTTCACCAGCGCCACCGAGTAGAACTCCCCGGTCGAGTTGTCGCCCTGCAGAATTACGCTGGGGTACTTCCATGTGATGGCCGAGCCTGTCTCAACCTGAGTCCACGAAATCTTGGAGTTCCTGCCAAGGGCCTTGCCACGCTTGGTCACGAAGTTATAGACGCCCCCGTTGCCATCCTTGTCGCCCGGATACCAGTTCTGGAGGGTGGAGTATTTGATCTCGGCGTCGTCCAGCGCCACAAGTTCGACCACGGCGGCGTGGAGCTGGTGCGACTTGCGCATCGGTGCGGTGCAACCTTCGAGGTAGCTCACGTATGAGCCCTTGTCGGCGATTATGAGGGTTCGCTCGAACTGACCGGTGTCCTCCGAGTTGATGCGGAAGTAGGTCATCAGCTCCATTGGGCAACGAACGCCGGGCGGCACGTACACGAACGAGCCGTCGCTGAATACCGCCGAGTTGAGGGTGGCATAGAAGTTGTCGCTATAAGGGACGATGGAGCCCAGGTACTTCTTGATCAGCTCCGGGTGGGTCCGCACGGCCTCACTAACCGAGCAAAAGATGACCCCGGCCTCTTCCAGCGACTTCTTGTAGGTCGTCGCGACCGAGCTGGAGTCGAAAATGGCGTCCACGGCCACGCCGGTCATCCGTTTCTGCTCCTCGATGGGGATGCCCAGCTTGCCGAAAGCCTCGATCAGCTCGGGGTCGACTTCGTCAAGACTCTCTGGCTTTTGCTTGTCCGTGAAGGGCGATGAGTAGTAGCGGATGTCCTGGTAGTCGATCGCCGGAAACTCGACCTTGGCCCACTGCGGCCCCTCATGGTCGAGCGTCTCCCAGTGCCGGAATGCCTTGAGCCGCCACTCCAGCATGAACTCCGGCTCGTCCTTCTTGGCCGAGATCAGCCGGACGATGTCCTCGTTCAAGCCCTTGGGCGCCTGGTCCGCGTCTATGTCAGTGACAAATCCGTACTTGTAGTCTGTGTCAAGGTTAGACGTGGTTCGTGAAATTACGTTGGGCGTGGCCACTGGTGGTAATCTCCGGAGCGTGAGAGTTTGTTGATGAAATAGGTCAAGAAATATTGTAGCCCGATGGCCGCGGTGGCGTCAACGATTACACGCTAGCTGGCATGTAAAGGGTTTGTGCAATGCGTCACGCGCCGGACGCACGGTCCCCGGGGCGTGACAACATGTCCGTTACCGCAGCTGTCGCGTCCTCCGCCCGGACTGCGACGGCGACACGAACGGGCCCCGACCCATAGGTCGCGGTTGTCATGCCCAGTCGAGCAGCGTTTTCCATCTCCACGTCGATTGACGCTCGATGCCAGGAAAACAGATTTGGATCCAGTGCCGCTATGACTGCGAGAGGATCGTGCAGGTGGTAGCGAGGGCTCGTCAGGTGTTCATCGAACCAGGTTCGCACAATCCGTTTGGAAAGCGTGGCCGCGGGTGCGTCTCCAGTAAACCAAGGAGCGTCGGTGCGGTCGAAGGACACGCGAGTGGTAACGTCCAGGCCGACAAGCGACGTTGCGAAGAAGGACGCGAGCACCGTGTGGGCGGCGTCGGGGTCGTTGAATGTGTTGAACTCGGCATAGGGCGTGATGTTTCCGGCGACGTCCACTGCGCCGCCCATGACAACCAGCTGCTTCGTCCACTCCACGATACGAGGCTCCTTTCGGAGCGCTCTGGCAATGTTGGTAAGCGGCCCCAGCGCGATAATGTTCAGCTTGCCCCGGTATCTGGATGCCATCCGAGATATGAAAGCAGGCGCGCGACTTCTCACAGGCCGCGTCGTCGGAGAGGGCAGGGGAATACCAAGCCCGCGTGCGCCGTGGACGTCATATGCGTAGTGGAACGCACGCTGTGCAGTGCGCGCCGCGCCGCGCGCTACGGGTATGTCAGGGCGACCCATGTACTCAAGGAGCCGCAGCGCATTCCGTGTCGTGTCAGCTAGCCGCGCGTTGCCCCCCACCGTCGTGATGCCGACCACCTCTACCGCCTGAGAGTTCAGCAGCATCATGAGTGCCAGCGCATCGTCGGTACCCGAATCCATATCGACCACTACCGGTATCATCCTCCTGCCGCCCCCTGCTTCAGCTTGCGCCGCCCTTCCGCATACGACTCCCATGATTGGCGGGAAGTATAGCGAGTCTGGCAGGCGAGCTCGGTCTCTATTTTTGAGGTGCTGACGGTCCAGGGATAGCGAATGAACTCCAGTCCACTGGCGGGGGAGTCGGACTGGAGGGGTAGAGCCCACGCGACCTGGGTGGCCGGGTAAAGCAGGGGGGCTGGAAGCGCAACCAATCTGCGTTCCAGGGCGGCGGCCATCTCGCTCCAGCGGATGGTTCCTTCGCCCGCAACGTTGAATACCCCTGCAACTGTATCGAGGGTACACTGGACCAGGCACGAGACCAGGTCGTCCTTGTGTATAAACTGCATGGGGGGGTCAGACCCGCGGACCGCCACGAGGACCGGCTTCAGGAACGCCCGGGCGATGAAATTGTCCGCCCGTGGTCCAATCACAGGGCAGCAGCGCAAAACCAGGGCCTGCAAGCCGGTGGACGTGGCGAACTCGCGGATCAGTGCCTCTACTTCCATGAGGAGAGTCCAACAGTGGTGAATGGCGCCAGAATGAGCGCTCGCTTTTTACTCACGACCCGGACTCGCCCTTTCCAAGTGCCGCCGCTACCGTTTCCGCCGCGAATACGCCGCTACGTACCGCCCCCTCCATCGTCGACGGCCACCCG
>CAJWER010000139.1 GCA_913030785.1 uncultured Chloroflexota bacterium
ACATCCGTATCGCCATGGAGACACGACGCCGTAGTCTCTCCCGCAGGTAGCATTCCGGCAATGGAGGTATCTCGATTGAGCAAGGACAATGGTTTCGTCGTGGGTGTCGTGTCCTCGCATGGTCACGAGAGCGGCCACATTCAGGTGTGGGATGTCTTGCCGGAGGTCGATGCTATCCATGTCTGCACCATTGACAACGAGGCAGATCTGGACGCGATAGCCGCCCTGTCCCCGAAGACGGTATCCAAAACCAAGGACCTCAGCGAACTCCTCAGCACCCCCGGCCTGGACGCCGTGGCGGTGTGCGTACGGCCCGACCTGGGACCGGATGTCCTACGGGCAGCAGTCTCTGCCGGGATACCGGTTCTGTTCGACAAACCCGCGTCAACCAGCGCCGCCGCCATGCGGGAGGTGGCCGACCTGGCCCGCGATAAAGGCGTGACGTCAGGGGCCATGTTTCAGTGGCGTCGGGCCGCGCCAATGATGGAGGCTCGCCGAATGCTTCAGGAAGGGGCGTTTGGAGATCTATGGGCCGTGGAGGCGCGCGTTCTGACCTCTCAACTACGCTATCGCCGACCGGATACGTCCTGGCTGTTCAAGTCGCAATATGCCGGCAGCGGCATCCTCTCGTGGCTCGGGTGCCACAAACTGGACCTCCTCAACTACATTACCGACGACCGCATAGTAGAAGTCACTGCCATGACCGGTAACCAAAATCCTGAGAAGGTGGATGTCGAGGACACGGCGTTCGTGACGTTCCGCTTCTCCAGCGGGGTCATGGGGACCCTATATGCCGGTTACCTGATGGCCGGGCCTGGAAAGAACCCAGATGATGGATTTATCGCGCTCCGTGGGTCCAAGGGGTATGCGGAGATACACACAAACACACCCTGGTCGGATAACCGTTTCGATGGCCAACCTTCCGACCCAAATATGCGGGTATGGAGCGAGGCGCCTGGCTGGGAAACGGGCGGCCAACGCGAGCTCAATTTCAATGCGCCGGAGTCGCACGTCTACGGCGGGATAATGGCCGAACGACTGTTCAGAGAGTTCCTCCAGGCTAGCACGGTGGGTGCCCCAGCGCCGAGTCCCATCGAGTCCTCTGTGCACTTGCTGGAGGTAGTCGAAGCAGCAAAGGAATCGTCCCGCACAGGACGTGCCGTGAGAATCCCTGGACGGTCAACATCCTAGTGCTTTCCAAACAGGATATCGGACACTACCACGCATACGGCTTCGTAGTAATCAGGGAATGTCTGTCGAAGGCGGAGGTGGAGCGAATAAGCATCGCCCATCGCCGAGCCATAGATGCAAAGGCCTCCGCCGACGGCCGGTTTGGCGACAGCGGCACCGTCAACTATGCAAATTTTGTCGAAGACGATGATGCTTTCTTGGAGTTGATCGAGCACCCGAACCTAATGGAGGCGATGCGAGACATAGATGGAACCGAGTTCCTGTACATGGGCGGTAGTGATATCTGGGAGAATCGCGACGACACGCCGTGGCATTGCGATCAGATTCCTGGGAGCAAGGTCTGGACTGCCAAGGCCGCGGTCTACCTGGATGAGGCCCGTCAGGGTGATGGGGCTCTAAATGCCATACCAGGAACGCACATACCGGAATTCAATGCAGCTATTATGCGCTCGTGGGGTAAATTCCAGGGCCTTGGTAGTCCCAGACTATGGCTGCCGCCCAAGGAAGTTCCAGGGGCCGTGTCGGTGCAAACAAACCCTGGCGACGTGGTCCTCTTCCAGACGAACTTGTGGCACTCCGCCTGGAGGCGGGTCGACGAACAGCCGAGACGCAACCTGTTCATTCAGTACTTTCGCGACCCCGGAGACGACGTGCTCGCCCTGCGAGAGCTTCGCGAAGCAGTCACAGGGTCTCTTGGCGAAGAGCGGCCATATGTGTACAGTGCCGCCATGATGACCAAAGGTGGTGCACGCAGGGAGAAGATGGCGTCACGACTTGAAGAGCTGGGGATCGACAACGTGAGAGAGCAATGATTCGCCCCGACCGAACCACGATCAAAGAGTGACCAAACTTGCCTGAACTACTAGGTCAGACGCGATTCCAAAATGTGGGTAGCCTGTGGGAGTTGCCGGAAGCTGACTCGACCGGATTCGAGCCCTCCGCCGACGGTGCTCGATTCAGTGCTCCTCCGGATCAGAACTCCGTGCTGAGGGGCACCGGCGTGCACACTCGGAACGGCGATAGCATCGCTCTCCGGTTTCACGCTATTGCGCCGACATCGGGTCGCCTTGAGTTCGGATTCGACGCCGATACCCACGAGCATGCCCGGGTAGAGTTCGACTTTGCGCGCTCGCTAATCTCGCTGTCAACGTCCGACTGGTCCATCCCGCAGCCAGTCGCATCCGCGCCCCTTTCTTTGAGCGCCGGCGAGTCTGTGACAGTGGTCATCGAGAAGACCGAGGCCGGCGGCGACCTGATCAAGAATGCCGATATACGCGTGCACCTGGACGGGAGCCAAATTCTGGATGCGACCGACTTGGACCTCCTGCCTGAGATGGGGGTCGCCATTGGGGTCCAAGGCACAACGTGTGTCGTCGAGGAGTTCATCCATCGCGGTTCGCCGCCCACGATCCCGGAGTACCTTCACCTGGGCGGCTGGCAGATGCTCAACCTCGAGTCCATTGAAGATAACCTGGCCTCGCTCTGCCGTGGCTTGACCCGGGCTACCGCTGAAGGCGTCGAATTGCTGGTGAGCCCGGAGACATCCCTCACGGGCCTGTTTCCGCACAGCCACGTGACAACTAACCAGGCAGCGATTGACGAGGCCGAAGGCCAGCTCAGGAAATTTATCGGCGGTCTGAAGAACGCCCCGTACCTGGTTGCCGGGCTACCAGAGTGGAAGAGCGAGCCAGGACACACTCGCACCTCCACCCGCTACAACGTCTGCCGCGTCTACGATCCTGATGGCGGGATCGTCTCGACCCACCCCAAGGTCCACTCGGCCGAAGACGAGTTCTGGCACGGACGACACCTGAACGAGTTTGTCGTGCACGGCGTGCCGACAACTCTCCACGTGTGCCACGATCGTCGCTACCCGGAGCTATCGACGCTCCCGGTCATGTTCGGCGCGCGGCTGGTGCTCCATCCGTCCAATGCCGGGGATATCTCCGGCAGCGTCGATGCCTTCGAGGCAAGGGCGATGGCGGACTCGGACACCACCCACGCATTCCACATCAATGTCAATGGAGGAGGCGGAAGCTACATCGTCGGCCCTCAGCGCGAGGACAACCTGATCGCAGTCAGCCCCGAGTGTGATCGATACAACGACGACTATCCGATGGTGGGCCCCGCACAGGAGAGCCTGCTCCATGCCAGAATTCGAGTCCACGACGCCTTTGGGTACTGGCCAGAGCGCTCTCTCCGTGCATCCGAAGCCACCGCAGAGGCATACCAGGCCCTCTACCACCAGCTAGGGAGAGGCCGTCATGTGTAGTAGCATGGCACGCCCAGGCTGCTGATCGTGAACACTATGGAGGTAGTATATTGCCCGTCTACAGCATAGCCAGCAGTCTGTTCCTTTATGACAAGCAGGGTCAAAACATCGGGGACCCGATCGACGCTATCCGGTCTGCCGCTGCAGCTCGCTTTCCCGAGATCGAACTGATGGCCGAAGGGGCTGGATGGGAGGACGGGCCGCCAGACCCGAAGCCCTATCTAGATGCCCTCGAAAGCAGCGGAGTATATCCCCACACGATCCACGCCCCATACTCGGTCGTCAATCTGGCCAGCTTCGACGAAGTCGAACGCAAGGATGGCGTCGATCAGGTCGCTGCGGCCATGCGATTTTTTGCGGAGGTAGGCGGCAAGACTGTGGTCATTCACGCCAGCGGTCGCCCTCCTACCCCGGATGAAAATTACTACAATCTGCAAAATATCGGTACCGCTACGGAGATTGCCCATCGGTCGATCTCCGAACTGGCAGCCGTGGCTGAGACGGAAGGCGTGCGGATTGCGCTCGAAAATCTCCCGGCAACAACCATGCCGGCCCGCCCTCTACAGACCATGCAGGAGTTGCGCTCCTTCATGGCCGACCTGCCAGCAGAGCACGTCGGCATATGCCACGACATCGGTCATTCCCGGCTTATCGGTCTCGATATTGCCGATGAGGCACGTATCGCATCGGACCGCCTGTACGCCCTCCATATCCAGGATGGGTCCACCGGTGACGACGACCATCTCCCGCCCGGCCACGGCGTATTGGACTTCAATTCCTATGCAAAAGCCCTCGCGGACATCAATTTCGGCGGTGCATGGACCCTCGAGGTGCTGGTGAAAAACCACCCTGGCAGCGTCGAGGACGTGACCATTGAGACAGTGGAAATTCGCGATCGATGGAATACCCAAGGGATGGGAAACATTTCATAGATAGTCGACAAAGCCGGTGTTTCCCACGTATAGCAATACAAAACAACGTGCAAGGAGAACCAATCCAATGGGCCAGAATCTACGCTTTCTGGGCATCGTCGCCCATCCTCATGACTTCACGCACTTCGCCGGTACACTAGGCGTCCAAACGGCCCTGGGTGACACGGCGACCGTAGTCTCCATGACAGCAGGCGTTGGCACGCACAACGAAAAGCTGGCCACGGAGCTGATGAAGCCGCCGTCGGAGCAGGATCCGGCAATCATCAATCAACCCGCGGAAGAGCGGGCGGAGGAGAAGATCGATGAATTGCGTCGAGCCTGCGCAATATTCGGTGTCACTGACGTCCGAGTCCTGGGCTATCCGGATAAGCCATTTGTATTTGAGCGCCACCCGGACGCAGCCGAGAAGCTGAGGGAAATTATCCTCGAGGTCCGGCCTCATGTGATCTTCTCTCAGAGTCCATATCTCAAGGGCCCCCATGGCCACAAATCAGGCGTTCAAAATGATCATACGGAGACCGCCAATGCCACGGAGATGGCCAAGTCTATCTCGACGCTGCCTCGGCTCGGATCTGGCCAGGCGCCCCACACCGTAGCGGCAACATATTTTCCCGGGGTCTATTTCGAGCACGAGGAGTGGGACTTCACCGTTGACGTCAGTGAGTGGTTCGAACAACGCGTCGAGGCCGAGGCGACGTACGTCAGCCAGGGCCACACCCAGGGGTATGCTCGTCGGAGGATGACGCTGGTCTTAGGGAATATCGGCTCGTCCGTAGGTACCATGTATGCGGAAGCTTTCGTGAGGGACAAGGTGGAGTTACTGTCCAATATTACGCTCCCAGAGTCTCTCCTGAAGCTGGAGACTCAGACGAAGTTGGAGCAGATCGAAGCTATTACCGGTGGTGGCAATCCATAGCGAATTCGCTGCCCCCGACCAGGGAGTTGCCCAACGCGGCTGCATATGGCAGAACTCACCCTTGCTTTGGGGGGAGCACATGCTGCAGGGCGTCCAGCAGAGGCCCGAACCCCTCGGTGGCCGGCTGGCCCATTAGGCATACCTGAATCCAGTTGCGATCGCGAAGATCATGGCTATTGTAGGAGATCAATAAGCCCTGCTCTTCGAGGCGACGGCCCACGTCAACGGTGTCGGTGCCGGGAGGCAAACCAATGGTGGTCACTGCCGGTGTAGAGTGCTCGTAATTCGCCACAATATTGCAGCCCATCCGGCGCAGCCCTCCCCGAAGGCGAGTAGCTGCGGAATCGATTGAGTGCAAGACATCCTCGGCGTCAAGGTCTCGGATGGCAGCGTCGAGCGTGTACACCAGGTTCGTTATTTGAGGGTGGCCCAACTTTACCACACGTGCTGGGCCTGACGGAGGCAGGGTAGTCTACCGGTGGGCCGGCGTCACTTTCATGTTAATTTGAACAAAGACCGGGGCTGTATCGTGACACCCGAGTCTTCTGCGCTACATCGCTTCATACGATTTGACCCGACCCTTATGGACCACTCTCAGTCGTTGTTGACTCTCCAGCGCTTTGATCGCCTGTATCACGGTGGGTTCGCCGTGCCTGCGAAATTTTCCGATGATCTTGCTTCGACCCTTGGCCTGCTCACAGTAGGTCCACACCTGCTCCTCCAAGGCGTCCTCGGTGCTGGGAAGGGAGAGCATCGGTATCACGGCGGTGTGCCCCTGGTTGCCGTCTATTGATTCCCCTGGCATGAACTCAAGGTGCTCCTCGTGTCGCTGAAGAAACGCTCTTAGCCGCGTACGTAATACTCCGCCAGTACCCGTGGACCCATAGCCGTGAACGATATCCAGGCTGCCACCTACACGGCCCGTCTTTTGAACCTCATCGTTGTAGAACTCTATGAACGCTGGCAGGGCCTCTGTCCAGGTTAGTCCGTGGAGATCTATTTCGCGGGAAGCCACTGCTCATCCCCCGGCTATCTCACTGGCGAGGCCCAAAACGCCAGCAGCAACATCGGAATCCAAATGCAGCCTGGCCACTCTACGTCCAGCTGCCACCAGCGCCTTGCGGTCCCCCAGGGCCTGAGCGTCGGCCAGCGTACCAAATGAGAAATGGGCCCCAGGGATAGGGCCGCCATCTCCATGTCTGGTCGTGATCTGCAGGAACGCGCCCGAGGGAGGGCCGCCCTTGTGCAGCTGTCCCGTAGAGTGCAGAAATCTCGGGCCGTAACCGAGGGTAGTGGCAACCCCGTATCTCTCTGCAATCTGGCGGCGAAGCGTCTCTAAGGCACGATCTATCTCCGGGGTTTGACTCACATAGGCCATGATCGCCAGGTAGTCGCCGTCAGTAATGCTGCCTAGCAACTCCTTCACAGAACTCCCGAACCTGCGGTCCGGGAGCTTGCCAGTCGCTCGGTAGCCTTGCAATACGCTGTCTGTCATGTCCTTTGCCGCCTGGACGTTAGGCTGATCGAAAGGGTTGACCTTGATGATGGCGCCAGCCACTGCTGTGGCGAACTCCCATCTGAAAAACTCGGCGCCCAAGTCGTATCGGTCGTGCAGGTCCAGCCGAGGCGCAATACCCAGATTGACGTCGGCGCAGGTGTCACCCGCAGGAACTTCGCGAATCGACACCACCGCGGTTGCCGATTGGCATCCTGAGCACCATGTTCTGGGCCAGGACCGAGATGGACGAGCGACCCGACCAATACCTGCCCTCACGCCAGGGCCGAGATGCAACCGTTGCCGCTGAGCGATCGGTGCAGCTTGCCGATCGACAGGTGCATTGGATCGCGATTCTGCTCTATCAGCGTTGGATTCCGGCCAGCACGAGCAACGAAGGCGGACGCTTCTCGATGCCTGTGTTTCCGAATGGTCGGACAAACTTCAGCGTGATCATCGAGAAGGACGGTCTGCGATCGCAGGAGTGGCTACTGCGACTCACCGGCGAGCCGATCGATCGCATTCTGCAGTGATCCCGAGGCCTCCGCCATGAACCGCGTCGTCTATGATTCAGAACACGGCCGCACCGCGTGCCCGAAGTGCCAGCGCCCTGTAGCTCGTTGTAAATGCGAATCGCAACAGCTCCCGGCCACCGATGGCATCGTGCGCGTTCGTCGCGAGGTGCGACGCGGCAAACCGGTCACGGTCATTCTCGGACTGCCCTTGGGTGAACCCGAGCTGCGTGATCTCGCGAAGGTCTTGAAGAAGAAGTGCAGCTCCGGCGGTTCGGTCAAAGACGGCCAGATCGAGATCCAGGGCGACCATCGTGACCGGATCGTCGAAGTCCTGCAGCAGAAGG
>CAJWER010000140.1 GCA_913030785.1 uncultured Chloroflexota bacterium
TGCTTATTCCCTCAAACACCGAGCACCAACACGCCGCCTGGCCTCGGCCGCTCCCGTGATACAACGCGTCGGCGCAGATAGCGCACGTGATACACAGCATGGCCACGGCGGTGCGTGTAGGCGTCGGCGTGATCGTGAGGAGAGCTGACGGGCGCTTCCTCCTGGGAGAGCGTCACGGCTCCTTCGGCGTCGGCAAGGTGGCGTTTCCTGGCGGCCACCTCGAGTTCGGTGAGAGCTGGGACGCTTGTGCGAGGCGCGAGGTGATGGAGGAGACGGCGCTGGTGGTGGAGGTGAAGCGCCTCGTCGGTGTCTACTCCGACCCCAGGCGACACAATATCTCCTCCTACTCCGACGGCAACATCACTCACTGGGTCACGGTGGTTTTTCAGTGCGTCCGCGTCGATGGCGAAGTGCGCATGTCCGACGAGAGCACGGATATCGGCTACTTTGACGTCGAAAGCTTGCCAGAAAACACGCTGCCCTCCCATTCGCTTCGTATCTCCGACGCGTTAGACCCCGCCTCGGGACCCTTCATCAGATAGCTCCTGCAAGGGGCTTTGGGTGGCGAGGTCAGGGCGACTTCGAGGTCTTGATACCCTCGGCTTCGCGATTGGCCTCCTCTCCCTTGAGAGAGAGGTCTGATGTGAGGGTGACCGTACCAGCTAGGCGGACGCTTTGCGGCCCTTCAGTCGGCGGTCGTGGAACAGGTAGTGGTTGGCGTAGCCGGCGTATGTGCCGAAGTGGTTGCTAGCCCAGCGCCGCATGTTCTTGCGTGACATTTTCGTCCCGTCCAGGTACCAGTCCTGCAAGGCCCTCTCGATCCATACGTCCACGGGGAACGCCTCCGGCTTGTCGAGGGAAAAGAGGAGCACGCAATTGGCAACCTTGTCACCAACCCCCGCCAGGGATGTGAGGGTTCCCAGTGCCACTTCGTAGGAGTCCTCGCGCAAAGGCATGAGATCGACCTTGCCGCTGGCAATCGTTTCCGACGCGGTTGCCACGTACTCCGCACGGTAGCCGAGGCCGAGCCCTCGCAGTGCCTCCGAGCCAGCTTCCGCCAAGTCATGGGGCGTCGGGAATGTGTGCCGAGTGAGGCCGTCCAACTCTACTGGCCGTCCGAAGGTGGTGCACATCGCCTCGATGTTCCGGGTTATGCGCGGGATGTTGGAGGCGGACGAGCAGATGAAGGACACCAGGCACTCCCAGGGGTCCTGCCGCAGGATGCGCATCCCAGGGTAGCTGTGGATAGCCTCACGAAGCCGCTCGTCGTCGAGCAGCGTCTCATAGACTTGCTCAAGGTCGGTGCCCAGCCCAAGATAGTCGCGAAGCAGGGGCACCATCGAGCCCTCGGCCTGTGGGGCGCAGCGTAGCTCCACTCCGCCTGTTACCTCTCGTAGCTTGACGATGCCCCCGAAAATTATGCAGTGGAACCAGGGTCCATCCTGACGCCACCGAAAGGCCTGCCCGCTAAGGAGCGTGCTCGTCAGGTCGAGAGGTTCAGTAACGGGAATCAGCACCAGATATCTCCCATTGATTCGAGGATTGATGCTCCTGCACCGGTCAGCCTTTCAAGAAAAGTGCGATGACCGGGACGGCCACCGGTGGGCGCTGGACGGATAGCTGGAGCATCAGCATCGTGGGGTCGGGGTCGGTCCAGCCCTGCGGCAACGAAGACCGCTCGTGCTCAACAACCCGGACCTCGGAGGCGTCGTTTAGGAACTGTGCGTACTCGACCTTGCCACGGAGGCCCGGAAGCTCGACGCGGCCAAAGGGACAGGTGAACAGGTGGAGGTACAACCTGCCGCGCTCGGCATCATAGGTGTAGCGGCAGTCAAAGGGCGGGACGAACTCGCTCCGGCCGCAACCGTAGATTGACCTGGAGTGCCGCCGCATCCAGGTTCCGATCTCCTTCAGAGTCTGCAGGGCTCGGTCGTCGAACTCACCTCTGGCCGTGGGCCCGACGTTCAACAGCATGTTGCCGCCCTTGGAGACGGCGTCCACCAGCATCTCCGGCGACTTCCCCAGTCAAGGTAACCCAGGAAGCCAACAAGAGCGGATTCCGGGGTTTCTCGAGATTTTGGCCTGACTACGTAGCCGAATGAAACTCCGCAGTGAGGGCAATAGATGAAATGCGAACTGACAATCCGATCGCACCCTTTGCACTGGACGGCGTCCATCATTTCCCCCGATCGCACGCTGCACTGCGCGATGGTTCAAGGCTTGCTGGCTCTCTCCCGAACGGCAGATCCGACGGATTTGGTGAGACTAGGAGTGCGGCTCCCCAGCTTTCGTTTGTCATGCCCAGGATGATATTACGGAGATCGAGTCCAGTGGTGCCTAACCTCAAATTGTCAGTTCGATGTTGCACCTATCAAACGGCCTGGTCTACTCCGGAAATTCTTGACCCACCCGACACCCTTACCCGGGCGGCGACTTAAGCCAGGCTGTGATCTCTTCTCCCAAGGCCGCGAGCGATGGGGTCTTCAGGGGAACTGGCGGTAGAGAGTCTATGAAGGTCTTCCCGTATTTGCGGGAAACGGTCCGCCTGTCGAGTATCACGACGGCGCCGCGGTCCGTTCTGGTGCGGATCAGGCGGCCGAATCCCTGTCGGAGGCGCAGGATTGCCTGGGGCACGCCGTACTCGTCGAAGGGCCGCTCGTACAGCTCAGAGCGCGCTGCAAACACCGGTTCGGTGGGGACGGAGAAGGGCAGACGCGCCACCAGTAGGACCTTGAGGGAATCGCCCGCCAGGTCGACTCCCTCCCAGAAGCTGGAGGTGCCGAGCAACACCGACCTGGGGTTCTCGACAAACCTGCGGAGAAGCTGATGGGGCGTGCCGTCGACGCCCTGGGCGAGCACGTCGAATCCCCGTGACTGAAGCTGGCCTCGGATGGCGCCGGCGGCGGCCTGCAGTGACGCGTGGGACGTGAATAGAGCCATGGCGCTGCCGCCTGCGGCCACGGTCGAGTCGACTATAGCCTGCTCGACGGCAGTCTGGTAGGCCCATGAACTGGGCTCCGGCATATCCGCCGGCACGCAGAGCAGCGCGGCGGTGGGATAGTCGAATGGAGAGCCGACGAGCAGCTGCTCGGCCCCGCCGAACCCTGTGCGTTCGAGTACATGATCGAAGGTGCCTCCGGTGCTCATGGTTGCGCTTGTGAGGATGACGGAGCGCTTTTGTGAGTACAACATCGAATCGAGACGCTCACCGACGTGGATAGGAGCCGCGTACAAGGTCAGGTCACCGGACCTCTTGGCGCGACGCAGCCAGTAGATACCGTCGCTTTCGGGCTGGGGCACGAACTCCGCGAGTTGCTGCCTAAGCTCGGCGTTGCGCTGAAGCACGTTGGCCGTCTCAAGCAGCAGCGCCTCGTAATCCAGTACCCCCGCATCATCCAGGCCCTCAAGGGACGTGAGCAGGGCGGAAAGGTCGTTCTGCAGTTCACCCAGGGCAACGTCGGCGGTCTCCCATTGGATCTCCAGGTCCGACCACACGGGCTGGCTCCTGGTGCCGCTCGTGACACGGGCCTCGCGATCGAAGGCCGGGTCGCCCTGGGGGTTGTTGTCGAGGATTGCGCCGAGGGTAGAGAACACTCGGCCCAGGCCATTGCGGACCGACGGCAGCGTTGTTGATATACGGAGCGAGACCTCGTCCACTGTACCACGCCTCGTCTCTGCGGCAGAGGAGGCGCGCAGGGCGGCTGCCAGCCTGCGAAGCAGCCCGCGATCTCCGCCCAGGATTTGCAGGTGGTCGTCGATGCCGGGCTGGCCTATCTCGAAGCCAAGGTGGCTGGTGGCAACCTCTTCCAGGTGCTGTGCCTCGTCGATGATCAGGACATCGTAGTCAGGGATCAGAGCGCGTCCGGCGGCAAGGTCGGACATCAGCAGCGCGTGGTTCACGATCACAAGGTGCGCCGCGGCGGCCCGGTCGCGGGCAGCCCTCAAAAAGCAGACGCCATTGAGCCCGCCGCAATCCGCGGCGCCCTGAGCAGACACCCTGTTCCACGGCCCGGACGCCCTGCGATTGGACAGGTTGATCTCCGCACGGTCCCCCGCCGGGGAGTCTCGTAGCCACACCATGATTTTCGAGAGCAGCCGCGCCTCGTCCGTACTGACGTTGTCTGCACCGCGCAGTAGTGACCAGCGCTTGAGGCACAGGTAGTTGGCTCTGCCCTTGAGAACCGTGTACTTGAAGTCATCCACGTCCACGCCTTCTAGTTGCGATAAGGCCTCGACCAACGCAGGGACGTCCTTCGAGAGGAGCTGCTCCTGCAGGTTTATCGTGTTGGTGGACACGACGACTCTGGCGTTGTTCTTGATCGCATACAGGGCTGCGGGGAGCAGGTAGGCGAGAGACTTTCCGACGCCGGTGCCGGCCTCGACCACCAGGCGATCACCGGCGCTGATGGCGTCGGCTATTGCCCTGGCCATTGCCAATTGCTCGGGGCGTTCCTCGAAGCTCGGCATCGCCTTTCCCAATAGGCCGTCGGCGCTTAGCAACGACTCGACGAGATCGGGGTCGACGGGCTCGACATGTTTGTTGGGGCGCAGCGCCTTGCGATGCTTCAGACGCCCACGCAACATGGCGAGGTCCAAACCCGTCATGCTGTGGCCATACGTGGACGCCGCCGCCGATCCGCCTGAGGCTATTTTGTACGCCTCCAGACGGCGCAGTAGGTACGACAGCACCCAGCCGGAACGGGTCGCGAGGCGGTCCATCTCTGCCAGGGTGTAGACATCAAGCTCAGCGGCCGTGCCTGCCAGCGCCACGAACACGTCCCTGGTGGCTATGGCGTCGTCCAAGGCCCTGTGAGGGCTGTCGTGGGAGGCCCCGAGCTGGGTCGCGAGCCCCGACAGCGTGTAGTCCGGGCAATCCGGGAGCATGACATATGCCAGGTCCCAGGTGTCTGAGCGCGGGTTGGACAGGCGAAGGCCTTTTGCCGTGAGAAATCCGAGGTCGAAGGCGACGTTGTGCCCGACTATCGGGGCGTCGCCGAGAAACGCCATCAACTCGCCGGCCACACGCGAGAACGGGGGCGCGGCGTCGACATCCTCCTGGTAGATGTTCGTGAGGCGCTTGATGAAGGGGGACAGGCTGCGGTTTGGGTTGACGAAGGCCTGGAAGGTGTCAAGGGTTTCGGCGCCCATGAACTTGACCGCGCCAATCTCGATGATCTCGTCGCTCTCCGGCGAGAGCCCGGTGGTTTCGAGGTCCAGCGCAATCCACGTATCTTCCAGGGGCGAGACGCCATGCTCAAACAGCGTCAGAGCCGGTGCGGCAGCTGATTCTTTAGATATCGTCGATTCGGACGTAGAGATGTTGTCTGTCAGGGGTAAATCCGGTGGCTGTTTTGGCCGCGATTGTACCAGAACTGGACGGTGTAACGACACCACCAAGGAGACCCTCTCCGCACCCAAAAGCATCCTGCTACTACGACACCAGCACAGGAACCTTGTAATATCCCGTAACACCGCTCGGGCCGTTGCCGCGCACCACGGACGTTTGGATGTCGCCGCGACCGTCGGTGGCCCCTATCTGGCCAGGAACGGGAGCAGCCAGCCGAAGACGACTAGCAGTAGCAATGTCGTTGCGGCTATGGCTCGCCGGTTGTTCTTGAGCAAGACGGCGAAGGGCGCGGCCATCATAACGAAAGTGGCAGTCACGGCCACGGTGTACACCAGGTTTGAGCTGCCCAGTCCGCTGCCCGGCCACTCCTGAGCGCTGATGCTGTACAGAATTCCAGCGATGACTCCTATGATGGCCCAACCTGGGTATGCCGTCGCTACTATCCCCATCGTCATGTAGATGGGAGGAATTCGCGCCTGGAGCACGCGGAAGGAGGGTGAGGGGTTCTTTGCCATGCGAAACAGCATGATCGGGCCGATCACTACGGTGATCGCAGCCATGAACAGCCCGCTGAACGCGCCGGCGATTGCGCCGTCAATCATCTCGGCCCCTCCTCTGGCGGCTGCCAAAGAGGAACTGCGTGGGCTTCCCAGCCGTGTTTGTGGCGGAGCATGAGGGCCAGGGTAGTTCCAAGCTCGCGGCGTGATACAGGCGCGAAAAGCGATGGCCCTGAGCCTGCGACATGCACTTCCCTGGCGCCCAATGCGGTGAAGGCGTCCCAGTACTTATCCAGGCCGGGGAACGCTTCGCGCACGACGTTGTCAAAGACATTGAACAGGAACTGGGGAGGAACGTCGCCACCACCGCGTATGCGCGCTTCGAGCTTCCTAGTCAGTAGGCCGCCGGTGTGCTGGGCCGGTGGCAGTGCAGCATACAGCGAGGCTGTCTTGTCTGGCATCGGCATGTCGGGGCTTAGGATCACCACCCACGGGATGTCTATGGCGGGCAGCGGCCGGATCAACTCGCCCCGACCGTGCACCATGGCCGTTCCCCCGCGCAGGAAAAACGGCACGTCGGACCCAAGCCCGGCAGCGATGCCGTGGAGAGCGTCGTCTGAAAGGGCGGTCTCCCACAGCCGATTGAGGCCGATCAGGGCGGCGGCCGCATCGCTGCTCCCGCCACCGAGCCCGGCCGATACCGGAATGGACTTTTGCAGCTTTATTCTTGCGCCCTGACTGACGCCAGCGGCCTCCCTGAGTATCGTCGCGGCCTTCAGCACGGCAGGCAGCGGCAGACCGACATACGCCAGGGCAAACAACTCGTTGTGAATGCTGAAACCGCTCCAGCTGTCCGTCCCCGTGGTGATGAGATGCCCTCCACCCAACTCATAGAGCCTCAGCAACCCCGGAGCCTTGTTGTGGAAAACCGTCGTGTACCCATCCGTGCCGTTGATCCGATCCCACTCCCGCTCCTGCTCGGTGAGCTGGGAATCGGCGCCACCCCCTGGCCCCCTCGCCGATCGCAAGCTCCGCACATAGGGCGTGAGGAATCGGTCCATATCGACCTCAGCCACCTCGCTGGAGTCGACTTCGGCTTCGATCACGGCCTGGCCGTACAGCCAGTTCGTACCGTCGAAGTAGACATTGTGATCGACGAAGAGACGTATCCACTCCTCGAACTCCGATGTCCCGGGCGCCATCTCGCCGTCCAGAATAAGATGCTGGTCGACGAATGAATGCTCCACGCGGTCGATACCCATGAGAATGGCGTCACGGACACTGACGTCGGTCCCGCGGCCCGCGTAGTTGTGGAGGTGTGCGGTCACGGTGATCCCATGCCGGTGGGCCTGGTCGATGATGATCCGCAGCTCGCGTGGGCTCGCCTGCTTCGCCTTGATACCCTTGATCCCACGGATCGCCCAGTCGTCGACACGATCACGGATCTGCTGATCCGACATATCGGCGGGCCAGTGGGCACAACTGTCCTCGTAGGTTCGCACCTCTGGGCACTGATTGCGCGCGTTGCCGAAATACGGTCCCGAGTTAAAGATCCGAGCCCCGATCTGCTCTCCTGATTCGATACGGCGGCGAGCCTCCATCATCCCTTCAGGATCGAGCTCGCCGGCAGGGAACGTGGATGTGACGCCGTTCGCCAGATGCAGCATGGGCACCCATCTGGTTTCCTCTGTGTCGTCCCTGCCGAATCCGACCCGGTGATGGGCATGCAGATCGAACATACCCGGCATGATCGTCTCCCCGTCGTCTAGATCAACGACGAGCGCACCCCGAACCTCGTAGCTATCGAG
>CAJWER010000141.1 GCA_913030785.1 uncultured Chloroflexota bacterium
GCCAAAAACTCGGCCATCCCGTCCCGGACTTATACTTGGTCTCTGATGCAAACAGCGGGAGACCGCAACACACGCATTCGTAGACACCATCCTTCTTCGATTCCCAGTATTCGTTTCGAAATGGCCGTTCTGTACCGTGCTTTCGCGCGACGCGGAACTGCTCGGGTGTGAGCCGTTCCTTCCACTCGATTTCCGAGACCTCATCCCATGGTTTCTCTGGATCGGTCAGATCGCGTCGTTCAAGGGAAGGCCGATCAACGGCGACCTGGGCCGTGTCCGTACTGCATCCCGCCACGGTGATCAGCGTCATTGTGGAACAGCAAAAAGCAATCGTGCGAGCGCGTTGCGGACCGCGTCCAGGCCGTTGTGACATCGCAAACCTCCCCCTGCGCCAAGCGTCCGCTACAGATGGGTAGCATCGACAAGCTGGTTCAGGATATTGAGGCGACTCTGGTGGATTCGGGCAGGGCCGAGATGCCATCTGAGACCATCGGCGAGATGGTGATGGAGAGGCTCAAGAAGCTGGACAGGGTCGCGTATATCAGGTACGCAAGCGTGTATAGAGACTTCAAAGACATAGAGACTTTTAAGGAAGAGATCGAGTCGCTGCTGGAGCCCCCGCAGACCGCGGACGACGCCTCCAGCCAGCTCTCCTTCCTCGAGGAGCAGGTCCTGCCGGCGCGTCGCCGCCGCAGAGGCCGGCCTCAGAAGGCGTCACTGCCAGGCAGCCCGTAAGGGGGCGTCCGTCGGTGCGTCTGACGCCCCCTTCGTTTTTTTCTAGACCATTCGTTCGCATTGTGTTATTTTGTGGCAATACTTTGAAGCAGGAGTCGAGAGATATGATCACTGACAAGACGATTGAGACGCTGGAGACCGGGCAGGACGCGGAGGACACGGGTGTCGCCAAGGTCGAGATCACCGAAAACGCCCGAGTCGTGCTGAACAAGCGCTACCTGCTGAGGGATAGCAGCGGCGAGATCGTCGAGACGCCGGAGGGCATGCTCCGGAGGGTGGCCCACGCCATCGCCAAGCCAGAGAGACAGTACGGGACCGGAGAGGACGCCATTCAGGCGGAAGAGGATTTCTACAGCATCATGACGACGCTGGAGTTCGTCCCCAACTCCCCTACCCTGATGAACGCCGGCACGGGCGCCGGTACGCTGTCCGCCTGTTTTGTGATGGGGCTCGACGATAGCATGGACGGCATCATGACCACGGCCAAGGAGACGGCCATGGTGCAGAAGTTCGGGGGCGGGACAGGGTTCGCGCTGTCAGAGATCCGGCCGAAGGGCTCAGGCATCAGGACCACCCACGGCAAGTCATGCGGTCCAATTGCCGTTCTAGAGCACCTCTCGTCGGTGTCCAAGTTGGTGACACAGGGCGGCAAGCGGGACGGGGCGAACATGGCCGTCATGGACGTCCACCATCCGGACATCCTGGAATTTATCGAGTGCAAACACGTTGAAGGCGAGATATCCAACTTCAACATCTCTGTCGGCGCCAGCGACGAGTTCATGGAGGCCGTCAAGACGGGCACCAGCTACGCGCTGCGGACCAAGGAGGATCCAAGCGACCCGGACTCCCCGATCGTGGAGGTCGGTCGTATGGACGCGAGAGAGGTCTTCGACAAGATCATTGCGGGCGCATGGCGAAACGGTGAGCCGGGGCTGATTTTCCTGGACAGGGTGAACCGCGACAACCCTACGCCCCACCTTGGCCGCATGACAGCCACCAACCCATGTGGCGAGCAGCCACTATTGCCCTTCGAGTCATGCAACCTGGGTTCCATAAACCTGAGCAAGTTCCTGATCGATGCCGGTGGCGTGCCGACGATCGACTACCCGAGGCTACGCGAAGTGGTCCGTGTCGCGACACGGTTCCTGGACAACGTAATCGACGCCAACATCTACTCGGTGGACAAGATCGAGAAGGTCACCAGGTCCACGCGCAAGATCGGACTCGGCGTCATGGGCTTCGCGGACCTGCTGGCCATGATGCGTATCTCCTACGCCTCCGAAGAGGGGCTGGAGCTGGGTCGCGGTATCATGGGGTTCATCCGCAAGGAGTCTGACAAGCGCTCCTCCGAGCTGGCCGACGAGCGCGGGGTGTTCCCGGCCTTCAAGGGTAGTAAGTACGACGCACCAGACCAGCCCCGCATGCGCAATGCGTGCCGGCTGACGGTTGCGCCGACGGGCACGATTTCGATGATCGCTGGCTGCTCCAGCGGCGTCGAGCCCCTGTTCTCCCTGTCCTACCACAAGCACAATATCCTCGGAGGCGAGAGCCTGATCTACGTCGACCAGGGATTCGAAAGGGCCGCGCAGGACGGCGGGTTCTATAGTGACGAGTTGATGGGTTACCTGGCCGACGGCGGCTCGTTACAGGAGCGGGACGACGTGCCGGAATGGGCCAAGGAGGCCTTTGTGACGGCGGCGGACATCTCCCCTGAGATGCACGTGCGCATGCAGGCCGCTTTCCAGGAGAGCGTCGACTCGGGCATCTCAAAGACGATCAACTTCCCCAACAGCGCGACGGACGAGGACGTCACAAATGCCTACCAGATGGCGTGGGAGCTGGGCTGCAAGGGCATAACGGTCTACCGTTCAGGCTCCCGTGACGCGGAGGTTCTTACCGCGGGGCAGGACAAGAGCAAGGATGAGGAGGTTCCGGCCGCGGTCACGACTACACCCGAAGGCTACCTGGTGCCAAGGGAGCGACCCATCACCGTGAGCGGCGTCACGGAGCGCGTCCGCACAGGCCACGGCACGATGTTCGTGACGGTGAACTTCGACGAGAGCGGCAACCCGTTCGAGCTGTTTACGACGCTGGGCAAGGCAGGCGGTTGTGACTCGGCCCAGCTCGACGCGATCTCCCGCTTGGTGTCCCTGGCGCTGCGCTCCAATGTGGACCCGGACGAGATTCTGGACAATCTCCGAGGGATAACGTGCTGCCCGGCATGGGACGGCGGAACGCTGGTGCGCTCGGCCCCGGACGGCGCAGCCCTGGCACTGAGCCGCCACCTGAAGGGGCACGCGACGCCAATGACTCCGCCCGAGGCCTCCATAACGCCGCTGGCTCTGTTCCCCGGCGATGCTCAGCCAAAGGTAGAGACCAATGGCGGCAACGGGAACGGGAATGGCAACAGGAACGGCCAACCCACGATCAAGGCCCCTATCAACGCGTCGCTCTGCCCAGACTGTTCGGTAGGCAACCTGGTGTTCCAGGAAGGATGCGCACGCTGCATGGATTGCGGCTATACCAAATGCGAGTAGCGTAGCCCTGGGCCCACTACCCCAGGTCCCCGGCAGAGGGGCATTACCCTCCGCGCTTCCCAAGAGGGGCCGCCCACCGGCGGCCCCTCTTCATCTTTCTGGGCGGCGGCGTATAATCAAGAATCACCACGGCAGGAGCAGCGCCCGTCCCCGGAGGAAAGAGGAGATAGAAATGTGTGTGAGGGACACCCTCACACACCAGACCCTTCCACGGGTTCAGGACAGGCAAGGGGGACTAGCCCCCTTACAATACCCTTAAACAGACTGACAAGAGTAGGAGCAAACGTGAGCGAAAAGCCATATGTCGCCATTACGATGGGAGACCCTGCGGGCATCGGCCCGGAGGTGGTCGCAAAGGCCCTCCAGTACGCCAGCGTCTACGAAAAGTGCCGCCCATTTGTGGTGGGTAGCGCAGCCGCACTGCAAGACGCGCAGAGCCTGATCGGCAGCGGGTCGACGAGGGTCGCCCACTCGCTGGACGAGGTGACGGGCGAGTCGGGAGCAGTCGACGTGCTGGACCTAGAGAATCTGGACTATGGGAGCATCCCCAGGGGGAAGGTCTCGAAGGCGGCCGGCAAGGCCTCTGTGGAGTGGATTCTCGAGGCGGGTGAGATGGCTGCGGCAGGGCGTATCCAGGCGATCGTGACCGCGCCCATCAACAAAGAGGCGTGCGCACTGGCTGGATACAATGACATCGGCCATATGGAGATTTTCCAGCGGCAGTCTGGCGCAACCGAGGTTGCCACGATGCTAATGGCCGACACGCTGCGGGTCGTTCATCTGACCACACACCGTTCAGTACGGATCGCGTGCGACTACGTCACGAGAGAGAATGTGCTGGCTAAGATCGAACTGACCCACGAAAATTTCGTGAACTGGGGTTTCCCGACCCCGCGAATCGGCGTAGCGGCCTTAAATCCCCACGCAAGTGACGGAGGGCTTCTCGGCGACGAGGAGGCAAAGCAGATCGCACCTGCAGTACAGGATGCGACGGACCGTGGGATCGACGTCATCGGCCCAGTACCAGCTGACACGATCTTTAACCAGGCCATCGACGGTAAGTTCGACGCTGTGCTGGCTATGTACCACGACCAGGGTCACATCCCAATCAAGGTCCACAACTGGTCCAAGAGCGTCAGCGTCAACCTGGGGCTGCCGTACATCCGAACCTCCGTCGATCACGGCACCGCCTTCGATATCGCGGGCAAGGGAATCGCCGACCATGAGAGCATCATGGAGGCCATCGAGGTGGCGGTAGACCTGGTGAGCGATAGCAAGCTGAGGTAGCTAGTTTGGCGTTTCGTACATAGACAACCAGTCAGGCTCCGGGGTATTCTGTGCTCGGAACCTCGGAATCACCCTCACCTCAATCCTCTCCCTGAGGAAGAGGAGGCAGCGCGGAAGACCGCCTCGTGTGCTCGGGGGTTGCAAAGCCATTCGAATATTCGGCGAGGAGGCGCTACCGATGAGAGTATCGTTCATAGGGGGTGGTGTCATGGCCGAGGCCATCCTCGCCGGCATCCTTGATGCCAGTCTGGCTGCACCTGCCGATGTCAGGATCGGCGAGCCGCTGGAGTTACGCCGCGCCCATCTAAGGGCCGAGTACGGTGTTGCTGCCGTTGAGTCCAATGCCGACGCCCTCGCGGGAGCGGAGATGGTCGTGCTCGCGGTAAAGCCGCAGGGGCTTGCAGGTGTCATGGCTGACATACGCGACGACCTCGAAGCGGGCCAGACGGTGCTGTCTATCATAGCTGGCGCCCGGATGGACACGCTGGTGTCTGGGTTGGGTCACTCGTCGGTGGTCCGCGTGATGCCCAACACGCCGGCGCAGATCGGCGCGGGCATGACGGTGTGGACCGCCACGGAGGACGTTCCAGATGAGAACGTGGAGGCCAGCCGCGAGATTTTGCGCACACTCGGCGAAGAGATCTACGTATCGGACGAAAAGTATATCGACATGGCGACGGCGGTGAGCGCCTCAGGGCCAGCGTATGTTTTTCTGTTCATCGAGGCGATGATCGATGCCGGGGTGTACCTGGGGATGCCGCGCGACATATCCCGAAAGCTGGTGCTGCAGACGGTGATCGGAAGCGCGCGGCTTGTTGACGAGTCGGGACGGCACCCCGCAGACCTGAAGGACATGGTCACGTCGCCAGGCGGGACAACTGCGGAGGCACTGATGGCCTTCGAGCAGGGCAGCTTCCGAGGGGTTGTGATGGACGCTGTGTCCGCAGCCTACGAAAAGTCGAAAGCGCTGGGGGAGAAGTCTTGAGCCAAACGTTTCTGAATTATTTCGACATCCTACTCAAAGTGCTGACTTTCGTCATTATAGGTCAGGTGCTATTGTCCTGGATTTCGCCCCGCGGCCAAGACCCCATTAGCCCTATACTACGTCAGGTAACCGAACCAATCCTGGACCCAATCCGCCGGATGCTACCTCAGACAGGAATGTTCGACCTCGCCCCGATGATTGCGATCATGGTCCTGAATTTTCTGGTTCGGCCACTCGTAGCAGCGCTGGGCACTTGAGCTTTTCAGTCTCCCGCTAGACGGGATATCGCCTCGTCGGTGTCCAGGCCCTCAATACTGAAAACCTTGTCGCGGGCCGTGTGGCCCTTGACCAGGGTTATGCTTCGACGACCTACCCCCAGTGCATTGGCTAACAAGGCTATTATGGCGTCGTTGGCCTTGCCGGCCTCGGGGGCCGCTGTAACGTAGATGCGGACCACGCCCTCAGGGGACACATCGACCTTGTTGCGGCTGGCCCTGGCCCGTACCCTGATACGCAATGTGGCAGTCACGCGTGCGCCGTTATTCTGGGCGGCTGGACGGTGCTGCGCCAGGCCCGGACCCTAGCCATGTTTCTCCGCCCAGACCTGCCTCGGCGTCGAATAGTGTGCCAAGATTCTGGAATGCGACGATAGCAATCAGCAGCGCTATTACGGCATATTGCGTAGAGACCGATAAGCGGCCTCGCATCCAGGTCAGGAGCCAGTGCAGTCCGAACCCTGCTGCGGCGAACACTGCGGGCAGCGCTACTACTAGTCTTGCGTGAACCGCGTCTGTCGTCGTCAGCCCTGCTACGACTACCGACGCCGCCAGCAGCAACCACACCGTGGCGTGGCCCCGCCTGTGCCATCTAGCGACCCCGGCCGCCAGGCCTACCAGGGTCAGCAGCGCGGTGATCGGGTCCAGCAGTCGCACTCCTGACGCACCATCGGCGTCGCGGCGGAGCAGGAGGGATGCAGTGGTATTACCGATTCCAGCGCCTATGTGGCGCACCTGCTCGGCCACGCCGGTCAGCGATTGGTACTCGTCGGTGCGCGTGACCCACACGTTCGCCGTGTTCGCCGACACCTCATCCCAGCTTCCCGCGACGGCGATTAGATACGGAAGAGCAACAACCACGGCTGGCAACAGGAAGACGACTGCCAGCTTCACGACCGCCGCGCGCTTCGGTCCCGATCTTATGTACTCTCTCACCCAAAGGAGTACCATCGCTGCCGCAAAGATAAAAAAGGCATTGTGCGTGTATATACCGACGCCGAAAGAGGCGCCCGCCAACACCAATAACAGGCTGCGCCTGTCCCCATTTTGCCGCTCGTCGAGGGCCTTTATCATCAGGTAGAGGGACAGTAGCTCCACGACCAGCAGAAGGGCGACCGGGGTCGCGAGCCTGCTGAAGTACATCGGCCAGACTCCGATAGCCATCAATGCAGAGCCAAGAGCTGCGGCGCGGGATCCCATGAGACCGCGAACGAGGAGGAAGAAGAGCCCAAGTGTGGCGAGCCCAAGCGCGGCCACAAGCACCCTTGCCGTAGCAATGGAGTCGCCGAACAGGGCAAGCCACGGCGCCAACAGGTATGCCAGACCGGGGGGCTGTCCGTAGGATATATCGGGACCGATGCCAGTCCAACCCTGGTCCCACACTCTTGTCGCGGCGTCAACGAGCGCCCTTTCAACAACGAACCCTTCGCCAGGCGACGAACCCAGCAGGCGCAACCTAGCGAAGAGCGCCACCGCTGCCACGATAGCCGTGCCACCGTAGAGCGCCATCTCCAGCCCCTGCGAACGAACATGCAGGGGCGAAGCCTGTACGGGTGGTGCATATGAGGGTTGAGGGGGTAGTAGTGGCGCAGACTGGGCTGTGGCCGCCTCGAAGGCAGGAGTGGTACCGAATGGGACGGCGGCTCGGGGGCTGTCCAGCGCCAGACCACAGGAATTGCAGTAGCTCTGGCCACTCGGGTTGGC
>CAJWER010000142.1 GCA_913030785.1 uncultured Chloroflexota bacterium
CGCCGCATCCGAGGCGCCGGTCTTAGAGTAGGGGCTCTGGGCTGGACACGTCACATTGGCGCTCTGCCCTTCGACAGGCTCAGGACGAACGGTGAATCTGAAACCACGCTCGTGGTGATCTCGTCAGTTTGTCACCTGGCTCACCGGCTGGCGTTCAGCCGCTTTGCAGCGCCTTGTGAGCCAGTATTCGCGAACGGTCTACCTCGCTCAGGTGGGGCTGGATGGCCTCGGCAAATTCAGCCATGGTCTCGTCGAGGGTTGCCGAACTGGTGTCGAGGACGAACTTGCGGCTGAAGAGCGATGCCCTGAACTCCTCTTCGAACCGTCCCTGTATGAACTCAATGTCCTTCTCCTGAAGCACGCCTGCTGGATGGGGCGCTTTCTGCATGCGCTTTCGGATCACATCTGCGTCGGTCCTGAGCAGCAGCAGCACCGTATCCGGGGCCTCCGCCAGAAATCCATGCTCGACGTGCCTGCCTACGATTCTTCTGTCCTCGGGGTCGGTGGGCCTGCCGTACTCGAAGTAGTGGGCCCCGTATATGCCGTCGTCGAAGTGGTAGCCGACCAGGACCTGATTGGCGTCGGTGTGTCCTCGGGGCATGTGGTAGTAGAGGCTGTGGCGCTGCGTCATCTCTTTCAGCTTTGGGCTGAGGGCGAGCACCTCGGCCTGCTCTTCCTCGTTCAGGAAGTGCGAGGTGTCGAAGGGCAGATGGCCCGAGGTGTGCGGTATCTTCCAGTGGTCGTGGATGATCCGGAAATCGGTGCCGGTCTGTTCCCTCAGCCAGTCGTTAATGGCGACAGCCAGGGTTGTCGTCCCGGAGTACTCGCACCCTATTATTATCAGCTTCATGAATGGCCCTCCTGGTAGTTTCGGCGAAATACCTCTCGTCTAATTGCCTCCCACAATAAAAAAAGGGGGAATATTTTATGTGAGGGGCACCCTCACACACCCGGCAAAGGGGCTCTGCCCTCTGCGCACCCCTTGATTAGCAGCCTGGGACGTATCAGTCCCGGACTTCACCCTCATCGCAACCTACTACGGGACGCGTGCCTCCGACGCCGCTTTCTCGCCCGCAATGCGCCCGACGCGAGGGTGGGCCTGCAACGCGACGATAAGTCGTGGGCGATGTTAGTATTACGGTCGCCTCGGCGTCAATAGCGGCGCAGATTCTACCGTTCCAAACGATTGCAAGGGGAATGAAATGCCGTCAAAGTTGTATGTGGAGACCTTCGACGATGGACCCGGAGGATGGGAGGAGCATCAGAAGTCCCTGGATATTCGTGACAGCTCCGCCATCACACGGAGCCCGTGGTGGGTAGACGGCAACCACGCACCTCCCGGAGGCGGCTACCTGCATCTTCTCTACATCCTCTACACGTCGCGAGAGGGCGCCGAGCGGCGCGAGGCAACCGCCGGAAAGAGCCGCTTCATTGCGGGCGATTATCCCACAGACTGGACCAACGCCAAGGTCACCGTGCGACTAAAAGGTGAGCTGGACACCAAAGGTACGCAGCTTGTCTTACTAGCTCAGGCTAAGGTCGGAACCCACCATCAGAATCATGTACTGACTGCGCAGCCGATCGATGTCACGCCGGAGTGGACCGAACAGACGATCACGCTGACGCCCGATCAGGCCCAGTGGCTGAGCCTGGGCACCAGGCAGGATCGCACTGACTACTATGGGCACGGCGACATTTCGGACGTGCTCCGCGATCTGAACGCTGACATCATCCTGGTGCTGCATCCCGTGAATGTCGTGCCGTTGCAGAACATCGAAGGCGACATCCACGTGCCCTTTGCGGGCCGCGACTATGACGTGGACCCGGAGGCTCTGCCGAATGGCCATGTGATGCTGGACGAGGTCAGGATCGAGTTTCCGTAAGGTAGCGAAGGCCGGTCGACCTCTGGTCTAACGAGCACCCCCTCGGCTATTTGGAGAGGAAGATCGCAACGTTCAGGAGTCTGAGGGGCTCGTCTCCAACGACCTTGTAGGAGTGCACTGCGTTTCTGGGGACGAAGACGACATGGCCCTGCCCCGCGATACGCTCTTCGTCACCGACCTTCATGAGGCCAGTGCCGCTCAGGATGTAGTACCACTGCTCAGCATCGGCGTGCGTGTGATCTGTGATCCAGCCCCCTGGCGCATACTCGTAGGCACCAATGTAGGAGCTTTCGCTGCTGGCGGTTGCCGTTTCGCTCTCACTCCCCTTCAGGCTGACGTAGTCGGCCACTTTGACCAGGTGCTGTTCGATCTCTCCGGTCTCGACGTACGCGTCTTCGTAGTCCTCGGTCTTCCAGCCGATCGCATCGATGTCAATGATGTTGGTCACGTCGTTCTCCTGGCGGCCATCAGGCCGGTACTTTTCGAATGCGTCTTCGGAGAGCTACGATAGCACATCGGGAAAGACCGGTCGCGGCCATTGCAGCGCTAGTTCTCGGCGATAGGCCGAAGGCTGAAGTTGACAGCGTACGAGGGCGCTACTACTATCACCGCCATCAGGCACTGTGCATTTTGCGGTGTCCAGAGCAACGCCGGGGGCTAGTGGATAGCATCAAGAATGTCGTCATGGATCGATGGGAGCGACAGAACGGCTACCGCCAGATTCTGGTAATCGCGATTCCGCTGATCCTGAGCACCGGGTCTTGGTCTGTGAAACTATTCGTAGACCGAGTGCTCTTGTCCTGGCATTCATCGGATGCCCTAGCAGCGGCTTTGCCTGCCGGAATGCTCAACTTTGCGCTGATGAGTCTGTTCATCGGTACCGCCGGCTACACGAGCACTTTCGTAGCCCAATACTACGGTGCAGAGCGATTTCAGCGGATCGGTCCGGCGGTCTGGCAGGGTTTCTACGTAGCGATATTCGGTGGGGCGGTCCTCATCGCCTTGATCCCCTTCGCCGGTAAGTTCTTTGCCTTCGTCGGTCACGACCCGGCGGTGGCCGAGCTCGAGGTGACATACTTCCGCATCCTTTGCCTCGGCGCCATGCCGGCCATCGCGTCTGCGGCCATGGCTGGCTTCTTCGCGGGGCGGGGCCAGACATGGCCTGTATTGTGGGTGAACGTGATATCAGCCGGAGTGAACATCGCGCTGGACTACGTCCTGATTTTCGGCTACTGGGGCTTCCCGGAGCTTGGTATAGCCGGGGCGGCCATAGCAACCATTGTGTCATCGTCCGTTCAACTGCTCGTCTACATCGCCCTGCTGCGACAACCGAAACACAACGTGCGCTACAACACCCTGAAGGGATGGCGATTCGACCGCATCCTGTTTATGCGTCTGATGCGCTTCGGCTTCCCGAACGGCCTCCAGTTTTTCATAGAGATGATCGGGTTCGCCGCCTTCGTGCTTTTCATGGGCCGTCTGGGGACGATCTCCCTTGCGGGCAGCAACCTGGCCTTCAACATCAATATGCTCGCGTTCCTGCCCATGATAGGCGTTGGGATAGCGGTGTCCGTGGTTGTCGGTCAGTCACTTGGTAATAACAGGCCAGACTTGGCAGAGAGGGGTGTTGTTACGGGGTTCCACATCACTTTTCTATACATAGCAACGGTGGCTGCCTTGTATGCCTTCGTACCTAATGTCTTCTTGGCCCCATACGCCGCGAGGATCGATATCGAGAGCTTTGCGCCGATGCGCTCCATCGCGGTCGTTGCCCTGCGTTTCGTCGCTGTCTACTCGCTATTCGACACCCTTAGCATCGTCTATTCCTCAGCGCTCAAAGGGGCAGGCGACACACGGTTTGTCATGCTCATGCTGCTCGTATTGTCGGTGCTTGGATTGGTGCTCCCGACCTACATTGCACTGGTCGTCCTGGACGCCGGCGTCTACGTTGGCTGGAGTATTCTTACCGCGTATACCATCGTCACGGGTTTCGCGTTCTTGATCCGGTATCGCGGAGCCAAGTGGAAGTCGATGCGAGTAATCGAAGAGGCGGCGCTTTCGCCATCGACGAGCGCGACTTAGGCTATTTCAAGAATCCATGCCAGAGAGGTGTCCGGGGTGAGCAGGATCAAGGCTTCCGTGATCGGATTGGGAATAATGGGGCAGCAGCATGCAGAGGCTCTGAGCCTCAACTCGGAGGTAGAGGTCGTGGCGGTGGCTGATATAAGGGCCCAGATAGCCGAGGACCTGGGGGCCCGGGTCGGGGCCAAACCCTACGCGGACTATGGCGACATGTTGAGGGCCCACTCCCCGGACCTTGTCGTCGTCACAACACCGGACCCAATTCACATGGAACCCGTTCTAGCCGCTGTCGAATCCGGCGCCACTACGATACTGCAAGAAAAGCCCTTTGCGACTACCGTCGCTGACGCCACGAAGATGTACGAAGCGGTCGAGCGCAAGGGCGTGGACCTGTACATCAACTTCGCCAATCGGGCGGGGGAACTGGATATGGCGACCAACTATGTTCTACGAGAGGGGCTGATCGGTGACGTGGTTTATGGGGAGATGAGACTGGACGACAACATATCCGTGCCCACGGAGATGTGGGGGGAGCGCACGAGGGAGTGGGCCGGCAGTTCATCGGTGGCACACTTCCTGCTCAGCCACGTCGTCGATCTCCTGCGCTGGCACCTTCGACCAGCCGAGGTAACCGAGGTGTACGCGGTATCTCAGCGAAAGGTCCTGGGCTATACGCCAGATGTCTACGATGCGTTCCTGACGTTCGACTCGGGGACGAAGATCCGTGTCAAGTCCGAGTGGATCAAACATATCGACAGCCTTGTCGAGTCCTACCAGGAATTCTCGGGAAGCGAAGGGACGGTTATATACAATCGCCGCCCGGGGTTCGGGGCACAGCCGGGATGGCGCGCAAACCTCTCGACCGCTGTTGACCTTGGATCCGCAGACGCTTATAGAGAGATATTGGCGCAGAGAGGGATTAGTGTTGCCGTCCGGGCTCACCGGCCAGAGCTGTCTTCCGGACGTCTTACGGCCGGAGGCGGTGAGACGCGGGTTGCTTTGGAACAAGAGGGCACACTCTCGCCCACGGGCATGCCCCTGGTGGATCACATCATCAAAGCTATTCGCGAGGGCACCCCGGAGCCGTCCTCGTGGAAGGGTAACGGGCCACTGCCGGGCCACATCGACGGCCTGCGCCAGACCCAGGTGGTCGCTGCGATCATCGAGTCTGCCGAGAAGGGGGAGCCCGTCAGCATCTGAGCTAGGTGGTGCGGAGGGCCTCTGTGGGTGATAGCCGTGCGGCTCTGGTCGCCGGGTAGAGGCCGGCGATGCCCCCGACGAGCAGAGCGGTGGCGATGCCGCCGTCCTGACAGACAGGTTAGGCCGCTTCTGCTCCACCTTCAGGCTGTTTAGTGGAGTTCTCGTGGTCGCACGCCACCGCAAATTGAGAGCTCGCCAGTCAGGCATGCAGATTACCGATTCAGACGACGGCTCTGTGACAGCGACCTTAAGAAGAGGAAGTGAACGGCCTCTTGGTCAGTTTGATCATTTCAATCTTCTGCCCTTGCATTTGAGTCACCTCAACCCTCAGGCCATCGTGGTCGAACTGTTCTTGCTCCACCGGAATGTGCCCCAGTGAATCCAGTACGAACCCGGCGATGGTCTCGTAGCTGCCTTCGGGCAACTTGATACCAAGCTCCTCGTCGACATCGTCTATGCTCATTCCGCCGTCGACCTGAAACACATTTTCATCGAGCGTCTCATACTCATCCTTCGGAGCCTCGCCCTCCTCTCCGACGCGGCCCACAACTTCCTCCAGCAGCCTTTTTAGGGTAACGAGTCCAGCAATGCCGCCAAACTCATCGACTGCTATTGCCATCTGGTTTCCCGATTGACGCAACTCGTCGAATAGCTCTGCGATGGGTTTGGTCTCGGGAACGAAGTATGCATCTCGGATCACCTCGATCGCCTCGTTTTTCACTCTTATGGCTCTTAGGATGTCCTTGGCCGAAAGAATTCCAATTACGTTGTCCGTATTCCCCCTGTACACCGGGAATCGTGTGTAAGGGTGCTCTACGTATATATCCAAGAACGGCTCCAGCGAGGCGCCCTGCTGAACGAAGACGATCTCGGTTCGAGGAGTCATCACTTCTTGAAGCCGGGTGTCTCCGAACCGAAAGACTCTCTCGAGCATTTCGGCCTCCCCTGGCTCGATGACCCCCTCCTCATCGCCAATGTCTATCAGTGTGCGAAGCTCGCCCTCCGTGATAGAGGGTTGAACCCCAAGATTCCCGCTGTCGGCAGTGGCTAATCGACTGAGCCACTGTAGGACCGAGACTAGCGGCCAGGACAACAGTTCGACCCATTTAAGAGGACGCGCCAGCAGAAGGGCGAACGGAATCGCGTGCCGAACCGCCAGGTTCTTCGGGATGACTTCACCGAAAATGAGCAGCGCTCCCGTCGCAATCGCCGTCGCCAACGCGACAGCAATTTCCTTGTCGGCAACAAGCGAGAGCGTGCTGGTTGTGACGAGGGTGGCAAACGCGACGTTGACGATATTGTTGCCCAGCAAGATCGTGGTCAAAAGTCGGCCAGGCTCCTCGACCATGCGAGTCACCCTCAATGCGCCTACCGATCCTGTATTCACCAGGTGGGCAAGTCTCGGTGTCCTCAGCACTGAGAGCAACGCGGCCTCGGAGCTGGAAAATAGGGCGGACAGCAACAACAGCACGGCCATCACTATGAGGTTCCCAACCTCGCTACCTAGCATCAGAGTTCCTCCAGATTCGGTTAACTGCTAACGAGAGTTGGTTCAACAGGGCCTGAAGCTCGTTCCCCGGACCCGCTAATTTTATCAGCCTGAGGGAAGTGCGTCCCCAGTCACTAGCGCGGGAGACTGAGGGTACCTATATATGAAATCGCGTCGTCGAGGGCTCTTCTGGGCAATCAGTCTCGATGCCCGAACCGACACGTTGGGTCGGGAACTGGGCCCGATGGGTTCTTGACGGACGCCCGAAAGTGTTTGTACGCTCATCGCCGACAGTGTCTAGAAGACTCAACGGATGTGGGTGCTCCGGCCAGTATAAAGGTAGCACCATCGCCTACCAAACCGAGGAGTGTTGATGCAAATGAAATTGACTTTCAATCGATGGACGAAGGAAGCGGGTCCGCGTGTTGAAGGCTCGCAGCCTATCGATATTTCCAAGGTGCAGGCGCCGTGTATCGTGCGCAATCCTTCCGGTGGCTACCGCCTCTTCTACACCGCTATTGGGCCAGCGAAACCATATCCTGCATGCCAGGGGTATATTTTGAGCGCCGTGTCTGATGACGGGCTGATATTTCAAAAGGAACCCGGTATTCGGCTGGCCCCGCAGCCATCGTTGCAGCATGTCTCCCGCCGAGTCCTTGCGCCTACTATCGGGGAGCACGAAGAAGGGCGCGGAAACCACCACCTGGGCGACCACCACGGCTGCGGTGCTGAAGGGCAGATCCACCCCCAGGTTGCGCAACCAGGCTCCCACCACGCTCTGCCGCCCAAAAGCCAAAATCAACGCCACCCCCACGACAGCAGGAGG
>CAJWER010000143.1 GCA_913030785.1 uncultured Chloroflexota bacterium
GCTACCATCCCCTAAATAGAGGGTACGACGAATCCGTCTGCTTTCGCGGTGGGATGCACGACTACTGGGACTGGAGGCTTGATTACCAGGACACCGTATTGCGAGCGGATGGACGTTATCTCACTGACGTTTGGACGGACGAAGCCGTGTCGTTCGTCGAGCGGCGCGCCGGCGAGGGGCCGTTCTTCCTGAGCTTGAATTACAACGCGCCCCACACTCCGCTTCAGGCGCCGGAGGAAGAGATTGCGCCGTTCCTAGAGGACGGCCGGTTCAACGAGGGCGTCGCGACCTTGTATGGGATGATTCGGCGGATGGACTCAGGGGTCGCCAAGGTCCTAGATGCCCTGGATCGAACGGGCCAGCGAGACAACACTGTGGTAGTTTTCACCAGCGACAACGGTCCGCAATTTGGGACGGTGTCCCCCGACCACGGCGCATGGGACATCACACGTTTCAACTGCCAGTATGCGGGAGCAAAGGGGACCACATATGAGGGCGGCATACGGGTGCCTGGCATCATTCGTTGGCCTGCGGGTCTCGAAGGCGGTCGTACCGTCGACCAGATGGTCCATTTCACGGACTGGTTCCCGACGCTGCTCTCAGCCATCGGCATCGACACACCAGGGGAGTTGAACCTGGACGGCAGGGACGCCTGGCCTGTACTCCAGGGACTCAGTGATCAGGTCGAGCAGAAGCGCTTCTGGCAGTGGAACCGGTTCGCTCCCGACATAACTGCTAACGCCGCCATGAGGGACGGCGACTGGAAGCTCGTGCGACCTCGAATAGACGAAGTGATGCGGATACCCGACAACGACGATCTGCGCACCTCGATGTACGAACCGGAACGCTTCATCGAAGGGGGCCTCATTTCAGGGCCGTATCCGGACCGCGATGTACCTCCTCCGCCTCCAGCGGAGTTGTATGATCTGGCCAGCGACCCTCTTGAACGCCACGATCTCGCTGGAGAGCAGACGGAGCGGACGCGCAGAATGCTGAGCGACCTGGAGACGTGGTTCGAGGATGTGGAGGCCGACCGTGCGACTATCGACGACGGCTGGCAGGGCATCAGGGGGTAAGACATGGACATGATATTAACCGGCGGGACCGTCCTTACGATGGACCCGCAGGGCCGCCGGGCCGAGGCGGTGGCAGTACGGGACGGCAAGATCGCAGCGGTTGGGTTTGCGACCGAGATCGCTGCTATGGCCGGGCCGTCTACCAGGGTCGTCTCATTGAATGGGCGGACGCTGACGCCTGGTTTCATCGATCCCCACAACCACTTCTCGATGACGACCTTCGAGCCGGTGTCCGTAGACTGCCGAATGCCGCCCCTGGACGGCATACAGGGTGTGGTCGACGCCATCGCTGCTGCTGCGACAGGCGCGCCGCCTGGGCAGTGGATATGGGGCCTCGGATTCGACCCATCGAGTTGGGGGGAGAAGCGGCGTATTACGCGTTGGGAGCTAGACGAGGCCGCCCCGGACAACCCCGTCTGCATCATGGATTTTTCATATCACGCGACCTACACGAATTCGGCGGCACTGAAGCTTGCGGGCATCGACCGCAACACACCGGATCCCTATCGAGGCATGATCGTGCGGGACGACCATGGCGAGCCGGAGGGCACGTTGTGGGAGAGGGCGATGAACCCGGTGCACCGCATGACGATGCGCGCCCACATTGCACAGTACGGCGAGGACGCGGTGGCCGACCTGGTGCACCGAAACGCGATGCGGCACCTGTCCAATGGCATCACGAGCGTGGGGGATGCCCTCGTAATGCCGGAGAGCGCCGCGATGTACCGGCTCGCGGATGCTCGTGGCAAGTTGCCCATCGTGATGCACCAGATGCGCGGCGGCGATCATTTCTACGATGCGCCGGAGAAGGCGTCTAAGGGGGGATTCCCTGACGACAATGTGTCCGACCGGCTGCGCGGCGGGATCATGAAGATATTCATGGACCCGGTGTACCCGGACTATGCCAAAATCAAACATTACCACGACGGCCACACAGAGCAGGTCGGCGTCAGGAACTACGATCAGGACGAGGCCGATTCCCTGGTGCTGGATGCTCATAGCCGCGGATTGCAGGTGGCCATCCACTGTATAGGCGAATGGGCGATCGACCAGGGACTCAATGCGTTCGAGCGTGCGTTGAAGGAGCACCCGGCATCCGACCCCCGTTTTCGGATCGAGCACCTTACGTTCCCATCTCGGGCACAGATCAAGCGAGCCGCGTCGATGGGGATCATCGTTTCCCAACAGCCAACGTTCCTTCATACTATTGGCGACCTGCTCAAGGACGTGGTAACCGACATGGGTATCGACGCCCCGCTACTGCCGCTGCGGACGATGCTGGACGAGGGGGTCACGTTAGCGGCAGGCTCAGACTTCCCGTGTTCTCCGCTGTCCCCGATTCTGGGCCTTGGGACGATGGTTGCCCGGTCAATGCAGGGCGACGGGCACACCATCGATGCGGAAGAGGCCGTCTCTCCAATGGAGGCGCTGCGGATGTACACGATGGGGTCGGCCTACGCGATGTTCCGAGACGGCGAAGTCGGTTCAATAGAGGTGGGCAAAAGGGCAGACATGGTGGTCCTGAGCCATGATCCCACCGCAGTTACACCGGAATTCATAAAGGACATCAGGGTCCAGCAGACCTACGTCGACGGGAAGCTACTTTACGAGGGTATCTAGCGTAGGGACTGGACATGGCGGTCCCTTCTCGCATGTCATGCTGAGGTGCCCTGGGACGAAGCATCTGGGGTGGGGAGCGTGGCGGTAGCGACGGCAGTGCAGCCCAGCCTCCCCAGACCCTTCGCTACCGCTCAGGGTGACAGTCTGGCACCGGCAGCGTGAAGGTGTCCCCCCAAAGTACAAGCCAAAGAGTGAATTTAGGAGACCTCCTATGAGCAGAATCACACACCCGTATATTCCCAACTCCGCCCCGGAGGCGCGCCGCAAGGCTCTGGAAGTCATTGGGGTAGACGACGTCGAGGAGCTGTATGCCGCAATCCCTGAACGGCTGCGTCTGCGAAAAGACCTCGACCTGCCGGACGCCATCCGCTCTGAGCAGGGGCTTAGGCGTCATGTCGAGCGCATCCTGTCGAGCAATCGGGGTACGCGGGACTATCTGAGTTTTCTGGGTGGGGGCTGCTGGGAGCACTACGTTCCGGCGGTGTGCGACGAGATCAACTCGCGTGGTGAGTTTCTCACCGCATACGGGGGCCAGAACTACTCTGACCACGGCAAATACCAGGCTCTGTTCGAGTTCCAGAGCCTGATGGGCGAGTTGGTAGGCATGGACGTGGTCTCCGCTCCTACCTACGACTGGGCAGGCGCGGCCGCCAGTGCGCTGCTGATGGCGTGCAGGATCACTGGCAGGTCGAAGACCCTCGGGCCGGAGGCAATCTCTGCGGAGAAGCTGGCCCAGATCCGCAATTTCGCTCGGCCCGCCGCAACCATCGAGACGGTCCGCTACGACCGGGCTACGGGCGCTCTGGACCTGGACGACCTGCGGTCCAAGGTAGATGATCAAACCGCCGCCGTGTACTTCGAAAATCCATCGTATCTGGGACTCATCGAGGGTGGTGGGGCTATGATCTCAGAGATCGCCCACGAGGCCGGAGCAATGAGCATCGTTGGCGTCGATCCGTCATCGCTGGGGGTGCTGACGCCGCCGTCGGAATATGGCGCAGACATCGTGTGTGGTGAGATACAGCCCCTGGGCATGCACATGCAGGCCGGTGGCGGGCTCGGTGGGTTTATCGCCAGCCGTGATGACGAGCAGCTCGTGGCAGAGTACCCCACGTATCTCGTGAGTCTTGGAGCGCCTGAGGAGGGCGGGGGCTGGGGGTTCGGCGTGTCGACCTTCGAGCGCACGTCGTACGAAAAGCGCGAGAGTTCGCCCGATTACTACGGCACGACCCAGTGGCTCTGGGGCATTACTGCCGCGGTGTACCTCGCGCTCATGGGACCGCGTGGGATGGAGGAGCTTGGCGAAGGAATGATGCAGCGCTCGCTCTATACAATGCGGCTGTTCGACTCCATTGATGGCGTACGGTGCCCGGTGTTCGCCTCGGCATCGGTGAAGGAGTTTACAGTGAACTTCGATGGCACGGGCAGGACGGTGGAAGAGATCAATGCAGCGCTGCTGGACCGGGGCATATTCGGTGGCAAGGATCTTTCGAAGGAGCTTCCTGAGCTGGGTCAGAGCGCCCTCTACTGCGTAACCGAGGTGCATACCCAAGGCGACCTACACACGCTTGCGGACGCCGTTGCGGAGGTGCTGTCATGAAGCCCCAGGGAAGCGGGTACCATGCCGCGCGTTGGAACGAGCCCTTGATCACGGAGATGGGTGGCGATGGGCAGCGAGGCATTCTGCCGCCAGAGGTCGAGGCGGAGATCGCGTCCACGACATCAGACGTGCTAGATACCATCCCGGCTCAGATGCGTCGGAAGACTTCTCCGGCGCTACCGGAACTGTCTCAATCGCAGGTGCTGCGGCACTTCGTGCGCCTTTCGCAGATGACCCTGGGCGCGGACGTGACGCCGGACATGTCGTCGGGCACCTGCACCATGAAGTACAGCCCCAAGGTGAACGACGCCCTGGTCAGATTACCGGTCGTCGCCGACACGCATCCCCTCCAGGATGCCGCCACCTTGCAGGGGACCTTGGAGGTTCTGCATAGGTTCGGGGAGATCATGGGCGAGATATCAGGGATGGACGAGTTCAGCTTTCAGGCTGGAAGCGGTGCCCAGGGCATCTACGTGAACGCGTGCATCATCCGGGCCTACCACGAGTCGCGAGGAGAGGGCGCCAATCGCGACGAGATAATCACGACGGCGTTCTCGCATCCGTCCGACGCCGCCACGCCCGCAGTCGCCGGGTACAAGGTGATCACGCTGCTGCCCGGCCCAAAGGGCTACCCGGAGCTGGACGCGTTGAAGGCAGCGCTGTCGGACCGGACCGCAGGTCTGATGCTGACCAACCCCGAGGACACGGGGCTGTTCAATCCCGAAATCGACGAGTTCGTCAGGCTCGTCCATGAGGCTGGCGGCCTATGCGCCTACGACCAGGCCAACGCCAACGGGCTGCTCGGGATCACGAGGGCCGCTGACACCGGGTTCGACATGTGCCAGTTTAATCTGCACAAGACCTTCTCCGCGCCCCACGCGGCGATAGGGCAGGGGTGCGGTGCGGTTGGCGTTACCAAGGAGTTGGCGCGATTCCTACCGGCGCCCGTAGTGACGTTCGACGGCGACGCATACGACCTCGACTACGAGCGGCCGGACAGCATCGGCAAGGTTCGGAGTTTCCTGGGCAATGTGCAGACCGTGATCCGGGCCTATGCATGGGTCATGAGCCTTGGGGCGGAGGGGCTGAAGATGGTGGCCGAGACGGCCGTACTCAACAACAACTATCTGGCGGAGAAGCTGTCGAGTGTGCGAGGCGTGAGCCTGCCGTTTCCAGGTTCGGACCGCAGGCTAGAGCAGGTACGGTACTCCTGGGAGCGCCTGACTGCAGAGACCGGGGTCAGCACGACGGACCTGTCTCGGCGTATCACCGACTACGGTCTGGCCTCTTTCATGGAGAGCCACGTACCCAGGCTGGTGCCCGAGCCGTTTACGCTGGAGCCGACCGAGTCCTACACCCTTGAGGAGCTGGACGAGTACGCGGCGGTATTCGAGGAGATGTCGAGGGAGGCATACGAAGCGCCTGAGATGGTGACGAGCGCTCCTCACAGGGCAGCCGCCGCCAAGCGCGACGACGCCCCCTTCAACGACCCTCAGCAATGGGCGATGACCTGGAGGGCGCATAGGAGGAAGGCCTCACAGGGGGTAGGCAGGGGCGACCCAGGAACGAACTGGAAGTGATCACAGGCTCGATCTCAGCCGTCCTTTGAAGGGGAAGGTGTCCTGGGGGTAAATGATGAATGTGGGAGTGGTGGTCGAAGGGCAGGTGTCGTGGGATCTATGGCGGAGGTTCGTGACCACCGTCGAGGATCTGGGCTTCGAGTCGCTTTGGCGCTCGGACCACCTATTCTCCCTTTCGGGAGACCGGACTCGGGATGTCCTGGACCCCTATGTAGCCTTCGCACTGGCGGCTGAGTTGACGGAGCGTGTGAGGTTCGGGCCGCTGGTGTCGTCGATCACCTTCCGGCACCCGTCGATACTGGCCCGAATGGCGGCCCAGATCGACGCGCTCTCGGGCGGCAGATTTGTGGCGCACGGACACGGCGGTCGGTCTCGGGATGTCTGGTACGGACGCCGAGATCGTGCTGCATGTGGAGCGGGAAGGTCAGGAAACCAACCTCAAGGTCGAATCGGCAGATGCTGCCGTCTTGCGTATCCAGAATGCCGGCGGCAAGGTGGTAGTTCCTCCCTTTGATATCCAGATCGGTCGCGGCGTTGTCGTTGAGGATCCATGGGGCAACCGCATGGTGCTGATCGATTCTACAAAAGGACGACTGCAAACTGACGAGAGGGGCTACGTGACTGGCGTTGGGTGAGCGGCTGTGGCCCGCGAACACGACTGCAAGCTAGGGTTGGGCCGATTCCAGCTTATTGAGATGTTTGACTGTGATTTACCTGAGCCCGCCTAGCTTGCTCCAGTCTTGACGAAGTGGATGTTCTGGACTCGATCTGTGCTGCACGTGAATCCGGTGATCCTGTTGTCCTTGTCGCGAACAAAGTAAGCGTCGGCCAGCATTAGCTTGAATTGGTCTGCACGTAGGTTGATGGGTTCCTCGTCTCCGTCGGCGTGCCTCAGGTATATTTCGGTGCCCTTGAGGACCAGTTGGAGGGTTGCCTGCAATTCGTCGTTGGAGTACTTGCCGACAAACTCCTGCAGGCGAAACTCGTCCTCCAGGTATGTGTCGGCAATCTGCCGGGTGAGCCGGGTGGCCGAAATGGAGTCCAGGTTGGTTAGGCAAATAGCGGTGAACCGCTGCTCTGGGAAGCGAATCATGTCAGTTCGAATTCCGGACCATTCTCCGGCGTGGCGGGTATTTTCGAGCCCTTTGTACTGTCCGCGGAGCAGACCGAACGCGTAGTTGGTCTCCGCTCCTGTATTTAGCATCCCACGGCTGGATATCAGTTCGATAAAGCCGCCCCCGCCTATTTTGCTGTCATAAAAATTCTGGTCCCAGAGAAACAGGTCGCCTATGGTGGTGACAAACGCGCCATGGCCTTTCACCTTGAAGTTGGTCGGATCCTCCTCGAATCCCCCTTCGGGCTTGGGGGTATAGCACTTCACGCGGTGTACGTTATCTGGCCGATCTCGGTCGAGCATGTAGGAGTCCTTCATGCCCAGCGGTCGGAAAATGTGCGCCTCAGCGAAATCACCGAACGAAGAGCCGCTCACGCGCTCGATGATCTCCGCCAGTAGCACGTAGCCGGAATTACCGTAGACGTGTCTCGCCCCCGGCTCAAGATTGAGGGATTTCTGGCGCATTATGATCTGGAGTGCGTCCGTGTGA
>CAJWER010000144.1 GCA_913030785.1 uncultured Chloroflexota bacterium
AGGTTCTCCCAGTAGTTCGTCCGATCAGAGGTGGTCGAGCCGTTGACCGAGCCCCCTGCCTTTTGTAGAGGGTTGAAGAAGAGCTCGTTGTGGTGTTCGGAGCCCTCGAACATGACATGTTCGAATAGATGGGCAAACCCGGTACGTCCTGGCTCCTCGTCCTTCGATCCGACGTGGTACCAGACGTTCACGGCGACGAGGGGCAGAGAGTGATCCTCGTGGATAATCACGTCCAGGCCATTGGATAGCGTGATCTTTTCGTGGGAAATAGAAATCATTGGTGCTCCGGTCCATTGGGGCGAATTGGGCTGAAGTTGAGTATATCACCAGAAGCTCACCGGTCAGGGGGACAATGGAGCGGCATCTGCGCTGGCCCGGGCGGCATCAAAACTGTCGAGAGTGGTGAGTCGGTAACCCATGGGGCGGTTTGCGCGTTACACACAATGAGGGCGTTCTGCTCGTTCGAGAACCCTAGACGCGACCGGCGCGTAGACCTCTGGCGCCGCGTAGTGTAGTGCGTACGAATGCCAGATGGCAGCGTACACGTGGGCCATGTTATGATGTACTGGTATTTTCGCCGCCTGAGCAGCGTCGCCAAGCTGTCATGATTCGTGTGGAGCACCAATGAATTCACGGTGGATGCGCAACGGCTTTGTCTATCTGCTGATAGTACTGGCTGTGGTCGCCATTCTTTTCACGCTATTTTCAGACGTCAGCGACTCTCGCGAGGTCCCGATTGACGAGGTCATTTCGATGGCCAAGCGTGGCCAGATCGAGACGATAGAGGTTCATGGCGACGGCCTCACGGTCATTACTACCAGACAAGAGACCCTCACATCTCGCAAGGAGCCGGGTTCGAGCGTGGTCGAGATGCTGCAGAACTCCGGGATCGACCCGGTGGCCAGCAACATGAGCATCATCGTGAAGGGGTCCAGTGGCCTCGGCAGCCTCTTTGGGATACTGCTCAACTTTCTGCCTCTAGTCTTCTTTGGCGCGGTTCTCCTGTTCATGATGAGGCAGGCCCAGGGCAACAGTAACCAGACATTCAGCTTTGGTCGTAGCCGCGCACGGATGCTCGTAGGCAACCAGCCGTCCGTCAGTTTTGCAGACGTGGCGGGAGCAGACGAGGCAAAAGAGGAGCTTGAGGAGGTCGTCGAATTCCTCAAGTATCCAGATCGCTTCTTGACTCTTGGTGCGCGGATCCCGCGCGGCGTGCTCCTGGTAGGCTCTCCAGGGACGGGCAAGACGCTTTTGGCCCGCGCCGTCTCTGGCGAGGCAGGCGTCCCGTTCTTCTCGATCAGCGGTAGCGAGTTTGTTGAGATGTTCGTAGGTGTTGGCGCATCACGTGTCAGGGACCTATTTGACCAGGCCAAGCGCAACGCCCCGTGTATCGTTTTCATCGATGAGATCGACGCCGTTGGAAGACATCGCGGCGCTGGACTTGGCGGTGGTCATGACGAGCGCGAGCAGACCCTTAACCAGATTCTCGTAGAAATGGACGGATTTGAAACCAGCAATAACGTCATTGTCCTGGCATCAACCAACCGTCCCGACATCCTAGACCCCGCGTTGCTGCGCCCGGGCCGCTTCGACCGACGCGTGACCCTCGACCTGCCCGATATCAAGGGCCGCGCGGCCATCTTGAAGGTTCATTCCAAGGGAAAACCCCTCGCTGAGGACGTGGACCTGCAGGCTATCTCGAAGCTTACCACCGGCTTCAGCGGTGCCGATCTCAATAACCTGGTGAACGAGGCTGCCATTCTCGCAGCCCGCAGGAGCAAGACCGAGATAGGCGCCTCCGAGTTCGCCGAGTCGGTGGACCGCGTGATGCTGGGGCCGATCAGGCGCTCTCGTATCTCGACCGAACATGAGCAGGAGATCACCGCGTACCACGAAGCTGGACATGCGATTGTGGGACACCTGCTGGAACATGCAGACCCGATTGCCAAGGTGACCATTCTTTCCCGCGGCGCAACAGGCGGTCATACCCGGTCCCTCCCAGAAGAGGATAGGCGGTACTGGACCCTGAACCAGTTCAAGGACATGATGGCCATGGCCATGGGCGGCAGGGTAGCCGAGCTGAGCCAGTTTGGTGAGGGCGAGATTACGACCGGCGCGAGCAACGACTTGGAAAATGCCACCAACATGGCTCGCACCATGGTCACGCGCTACGGAATGAGCGAAAAACTAGGCCCGAGGACCTTTGGCAAGCGGGAACAGATGGTTTTCCTGGGCCGCGAAATTTCGGAACAGAGGGACTATAGCGATAAAGTCGCCGAGACCATCGACGACGAGGTGTACTCTCTCGTGGGCGAAGCCTACCAGAGGGCCAGGGATGTTCTCTCCAACAACAAGACAGAGTTTGGTCAGCTGGCCAAGTATCTGCTCGAACACGAGACCGCCGAGGGGGACGTGATCAAAGCTTTGTTTAATCAGCCGCCGCCGCCCGACGACGGCCCGACCCCCACTGCGGACCCGGAGCCCTCTCCCGCGGTCTAATCTCTCGGCGTCCACGGCTCGGAGACGCGGCACGCCCATCTCCTCGACGAATCTTGCTTGATACCCGTCAGGCGCCGCAACACGGCCCAAACCCGGCCGCTGCTCACCGGAGCGAAAATCCTTCGCCCCGCTCACTCTGAGCCCGTCGAAGGGTCATGCCCCAACAACAAATGCGGACAGCGGACGCGCTGGTACTGGGTTGAAGGGGGTGTGCAGGGGGGCATGCCCCCCTGCGTGAGTGCGATGGGCTCACCATGAGCCAAGAACCACGCTGTCCTCCGGAGCGAAGAATCCCGCTTGCCCTGAGCCCGCTGCTCAAGGTTTCCACACGTCTGCTAGCAATCCAGGACGCTAGCAGACGCGCCCTCATCCTGCGGCAAAGGGAACCGAACCGGTAACTGCGGGTCTAGCGCGCGGCTCCCGCCGGGGCGAACCCCAGCTTTGGCAGTGATGCGGCCAGGGCATCCAACACCCCTCGAATGTCGTCGGATGTGGTCTTGCCCATGTGCCCAATGCGGAAGATCTTGCCGTCAACCGGCCCTTGACCACCGCCTAGCACCACATTGTGATCTTCTCTCACAATCCGCAAGAGATCTGAGGCGACAACACCCTCTGGGATGGACACCGCAGTCACCGTGTTTGATGCGTAGCGTTCGTCGGGGAATAGGGACAGCCCCAAATCCTTGATGCCCTCGCGGGTCATTTCGGCGATCCGAGCATGCCGAGCGAAAAGGGCGTCGATCCCCTCTTCTTGAAGCTGTGCTATCGCCAAATCCAGGGCGTAGTAGATCGAGACCGCAGGTGTGTACGGCGGCTGGCCCTTCTCGTAGTAACTACGGTACTGGGCGAGGTCCAGGTAGAACTTGGGCATCTTGGCCGACGCGTGCGCCTCCCATGCCCTTTCGCTGAAGCTGATGAACGCCAGTCCCGGAGGCAGCATCCAGCCCTTCTGCGAGGCCGTGGCGACAACGTCGCATCCCCAGGCGTCGGTTTGCAACGGGATCGAGCATACGCTGCTGATGCCATCCACTAGCAACAACTTGTCAAACTCGCCCTTTACGACCGAGGCGATGGCCTCCAGGTCGTTGGTGACACCGGTCGAGGTCTCGTTGTGGGTGACCATCACGGTCCCGATGCCTGGGTTTGCCTTCAGGGTGTCCCGTAGTGCGTCTATGTCGACCGTGCTACCCCAGGGGAAGTCGAGCTTGGTAATGTCCGCGCCATATATTCCCGCGATCTGACCGAACCGGTCGCCGAAGGAGCCGATGCTGACGTTGAGCACCTTGTCTCTGGGCGAGAGAGTGTTGACGATAGCGGCTTCCATCGCGCTGGTGCCGGAGGAGGTCAGGATGTAGAGGTCATTCTTGGTGTCGAACACCTGCTTGACCCCGTCGGTGACGCGATACAGCAGCTCCTTGAACTGCGGTCCACGGTGGTTCATCATCGGGGTCGCCATCGTCGCGAGGATGTCTTCGGGCACGGGGATTGGCCCAGGTATTCGCAGGTTCATCTCTAGCCTCCGGCAAGGTCTTTTCTACGGTGCTATTGTACCGTGCTGAGGGTTGTTGTGACACCAAGAAGTGTGTTGCGCAGATGGGGAGGATTGGCAGGGGCGGGTCCTATACCGCCTTTGGGGGCCTGGTAGCTCGTATCATACGCCGCCGGCCCACCTGCACGATGGAAGAATCCGCGATAGTCGTTACTGGCTCATTCGCTGTTAGGGGCTGGCCGTCCTTCTTGACCGCGCCCTGGTCGATGAGCCTCTTTGCGGCGCTGGAGCTCTCTGCCATGCCCGCACTCACCAGGAGGTCGCTAACTCGTTTCCCGTCCAGCGCCTCTGAAATCTTGTAGATCGGTATGTCTTCGGGTAGTTCCCTGCGCTGCACGGTTCGTTCGAAGTGGTTCCGTGCGCTGCGGGCGGCATCGTCGTCGTGGAACTGCACCACGAGCTCATCCGCAAGTCGCTTCTTTAGCTCCATCGGGTTTACGGAGCCGTCCGCAAGGCCGTCGCGCAGCTCGATAAGCTCGGCGGTCGGTACGTCGGTCAGGTAGTTGAAGTAGTCGAGGACTGTATTGCGGGTCCGTTCCTCTCCGGTCTTGCCGTCCTGAGGGTCGGGGTCGGCGCTCTCGTCGGGGAGCGACATTATCTTGCCGTACATGTCGTTTGGCGGCTCATTCATCCCGATGTAGTTGCCCAGGCTCTTGCCCATGCGTCGAACGCCGTCGGTCCCGACCAGGATTGGCACCAGCAAACATTGCTGCGGTCGCTGGCCCATCATTCGTTGCAGATCGCGGCCGACAAGCAGGTTGAATTTCTGATCCGTGCCTCCGAACTCCACATCGGACTCGACTGCCACCGAGTCGTAGCCCTGAAGCAAGGGATACAGAAGCTCGGTGATGGCGATGGGCTGGTTAGCCTTGAAGCGCTTGGCGAAATCCTCTCGGGCCAAGAACTGGGCGACGGTGAATTTGCTCGTGAGCTGAATCACATTGGCCAGGGTGAAGGGTCCGAACCACTCGCTTTGCATGCGAATCTCGGTTTTGTCCCGGTCGACGATCTTAGAAAACTGCTCCAGGTACGACTCGGCATTCTCAAGAACCTGCGCTGCCGAGAGCATGGGCCGTAACGCGGACTGGCCACTGGGGTCGCCGATTTGAGCGGTCCAGTCACCGACGATAATGACCACCTGATGGCCGAGTTCCTGGAGCTGCCTGAGCTTGCGGAGCAGGACTGCGTGCCCGAGGTGCAGGTCCGGAGCGCTGGGGTCGAAGCCCACCTTCAGCCGCAGCGGCCTGCCCGCGTCCAGGAGTTTCACGAATTCCGACTCGTCTATGGTCTCGGCAACGCCCCGACTAAAAATGCGTTCTTTTTGCGCAGCGTCCATATGTTTTTGTCTCTCCGGGTTGTTCAGTCGCCAGGCGCCTACGACGATACCTACGAGTTGACCGTCCGGCTGCCTTCGAGCGCGGCCCTGGTCTCGGCCACGTCGTTGTCGATCTGCCGCTGAAGCCCCTCGACGGTGTCGAATTTCAACTCGTCTCGCAGTCGACGCACGAAATCGAGCCGCACTTCGCGGCCGTACAGGTCGCCTTCAAACTCCATCAGGTGCGCCTCGATCGAGTGACCGCTGCCCTCAAACGTCGGATTGAATCCGATGCTGGTGGCGGCCTTATAGCGCTCGCCTTCGACTTTCGCCCAGGCGGCGTATATGCCGTCCCTAGGCACTATCGCGTCTCCGGGCACGCTCAGGTTTGCAGTAGCAAATCCCAGGCCTCTGCCGCGGCCATGGCCCCTGACGACGGTGCCGGCCAGCGAGTACTCGCGCCCGAGCATGACCGTCGCGCGGGCCATGTCGCCCTCCGCAATGGCCTCTCGGATGGACGTGCTTTTGACGACCGGCCCCTCTCCGGATCGGAGGGGCTCAATCATTTCTACGAAAAATCCCATCTCCTGACCCAGGGCCGCAAGCGTCGTCCCGTCGCCCTCACGTTTGTGGCCCATGGCGAAGTCGGGACCCACCACGAGCCCGGTCATGTGAACATGCTCTTTCAAAAGAACCGCGAACTCGCGTGCGGTGAGTGTGGATAGCGTCTTGTCGAATGAGACCGGGATCACCAGGTCGACGCCCGTCTCCCTGAGGAGCGCGACGCGTTCGGCGATGGTGGTCAGAAGCATAGGTGCGACGTCGGGATGCAGCACCCCCCGCGGGTGGTCTGCGAATGTGATGACGACGGAGGTGAGCTTGTGGCGATCCGCCTCTGATTTCAGGCGAGACAGCAGATGACGGTGTCCACGATGGACGCCGTCGAAGACTCCGATTGTGAGCGCGGAGTTCCCTGCGGGGCTGTGCAATTGGAGCTGGTCTGTGATTTTCATGGGTGACGTATCGGGGGGGCCATTTCCGAAGGCATAAGGCTATTTTACAGCCTGCGGCGTCCCATGTGTAGCGAGGCCCATCGTACGACGCAGGATAGGCGTCGCAGCCCCATCCCTCCGAAGCCCGTCCCACGAACCCTCCTCGACCAGCCCCTAGTCTCCTTTTTCCAATCTCTGCTCCAGGGGTTTTCGGAGGGCCAGGCTGGCTGGCAGGATCATTGCCGTGACGCCGCTCATAATTGTGACGGCGAGTCTGATGTTCAGCAGGTCGGCGACCCGACCGTAGATAATGGGCGCGATGGTTCCGCCGGTCTCGGTGATCGTGTAGTAGTAGCCGTAGGCGCGTGGCCGGGTGCGCGTTGGGACGAAACTGGAAACGGTTGAGTAGAGCACCGACGAGGTGCCGTTGAGTCCGATGCCCAGGACGAACATCAGCGGAGCCATTGCCAGGGTTGGGGTTGCAGAGGCTACCACTAGCAACGCTGCCGTTAGCCCTTTGGTGCCCCAGATCAGTCGAATGGCGCCGTAGCGATCGCCTAGCCACCCGGTGACATACTTGCCTACGGCGCCTCCTGCCAGCAGGAATAGCAGCATAATTAGGGTCTGCTGGTCGCTCATGCCTTTTTCCTTCATGATGAAGGGCAGGAAGGTGAGCGCTGCTGAACGGGTGGCCGAGTCGAGGAATCCGATGCCTCCAAGGGTCAGAAAACCACGGGTGTTGGTCTTTTCGAGCCCGCCTTCGCGGAACTTCTCAAGACTGGCCGACGGCCTACCGCGGTCGACCGTGCGCCTCAAGAACATAGCAAGCGTCATGAAGACCAGACCGCCCAGCCCAACGATTCGCATCGTGGCGCGCCAGCCGTACCTGATCGCCACCAGGAGGGCGACGGCGGGCGCCGCCATCTTGCCCAGGTCGCCGGCGAAATTGACCGTGCCCACGGCAGTGCTGCGACCTTCGTCGTAGCACCTGGACACCATGCTGGTGGCAAGGGGGTGTTGCGTGCC
>CAJWER010000145.1 GCA_913030785.1 uncultured Chloroflexota bacterium
TTGCTGGCGCAGGGGGTGTGTCAGGGTGACCTCGAAGACAAGGTCGGTGGTGCCGTTGTCGGTTTCAAGTTCCGAGACGTCCGCGATACGGACGGCCGGATCGACGACATAGTCGGTGATTCGGGGTTCGGGTGAGATCTGTTCCCAGCCGTCCTCGGTGACCTTGCGAACGATGTATTCTCCCGGCGAGAGGTCGACGAACGAATAGTTTCCGTCGACGTCGGTGGTGGTACTGGTCTCATCGTCATCAAGGACACCGTCGTCGTCGGTGTCGAGGAAGATGGGCCAGTTGGCCAGCGGTTCTTCTCCGGCGTCCTGGGTGCCGTTGCTGTTGCGGTCGTTGAACTTGGTGCCGTGGATCTCAGCAAAGAGCACGAACTCGACGGAACCGACGTCGGTGGTTTCGGTCCCGCTGTCGTCACCGTCTTCGGGACGTTCGATACCCCGCTGATCGAAGGCATCCGCCCGGGCATTGGTGCCGGTATCGATCACCGGGCTGTCGATCAGCGGGTAGTGGGTGGGAGTGGAACCACCGTTGTCCCCGAGCGGGCCGAGCCCGGGGTCCAGGGGACTGGCTGCCGATCCGAACTGGTCGTCCCTGTCGACCCGGAAGCCCGTGGCGGTGCCCGGGTCGCCGACCAGGTTGAAGCCGAGGGAGTCGAAGACGCCGCTGACATCGACGTCGGGATCGCCGTTGGTCGAGGTGTTGCCGGCGATGATCGTATTGGTGGTGATGGCCTGTCCGGCGTTGATGGCCACGCCGCCGCCGTCGAGCACGTGGCCCGCCAAAGCGAGGCGGTCATCGGCACCCCCTTTGGAGCGGGCATCTGGTTCAACTATGCCTTCACAGCATTGTGGATAATCGACGCCTCTTGGTTGTGGTGGAATCCTGAATCCTACGCCAAGCGCGCGAAGTGGATCACTTGGGTCATCCACGGCTTCCTGTTTTTCATCGTGGTAAACGCCGCCGTGGTGTTCGCGCCGAGGGTGTTCGTCGGCGCGTCAGACCCCGAGATCGCCACGCCGCAGTGGTGCGCGGCACACGCACAGCCTACACAAAGTAGACCTCTCTCAGCGCCCCGCCGCCGCATACTGCCCTGCCCTCACACCCCTCGCCTCCAAAGCAGGCGCGACTGGAACCTCGTGCTGAGTGAGGCGGGCGCCGCGCACGCTTTGAAGGCTGGGCCATGCACACTCGTATCCTGTCATGCTGCGGAGGCCCCAGACGAAGTATCTGGGGTGGGGGCCACGCAATTCTTCGACGGCCGAGACAGAACCCTACATCCCCAGACCCTTTGCATCCGCTCAGGGTGACATGCACCATCTTGGTTGGCTGAGGAGCAGAGCCCCTAGCGACTCTACTGTGACGGCTCTACTTCCCTACCCATAGTAAATATCTGGGGAAACTTGAGCAGGACCACTCCCGAGAGCACGAGAAGTGCGGCTGCTGCCAGCAGCGTCGCGTCCTGCACCCCCATGAGCTGTGCCAGCGCCCCTGCCACGAGACTCCCTAATGGGAAGATCCCAAATGTCATCGTGGAGATAGAAGCCACCCGCCCCCTCAGCAAGTCCGGCACAATCGAATTCACCGACGCCGCTAAAATCGAGAAGAACGTCATCACCGCCCCATTCGCGAGCATCAGAATTGGCACAGCAGGCGCAAAGCCCGACACCCGCGAGAAAGCAGCCATTGCGACCGCCACAACTCCCAGCGCCACCGCAATAAACACGCCTTTTCTTCGGACATTCCCCACGGACGCGGCGACGACCGTGCCGACGATATTCCCTGCGCCAATAAGTGACATCAGGAGACCCAGTCCCGCCGCATCAACACCATATACCTCCGATGCGTAGACCGGCAGCAGGCCGTGTACGAAGGGAAAGAACAATAGGGCGGTCGCACCAAGAAGCATCATCAAGCCCAGGATGAGGCGATTGTCTCTGACGTAGTCTGCCCCTTGGAGGAATCTCCGGAGAGGCGGTGGCCCCCCATCGACGCGTTCACGGGGAGCCAGAGGACCGACAGCCCGGGTCGCCACGAATGTCAGGGCATACATCGTACTGCTCACCAGGAGGGTCTGTCCCGGCCCAGCGGTCACCACCAGTGCACCTCCGATCAGCGGCATGACGAGTCGCGACGCACCAAAGGCCAACGTGTTCAAGGCAAAGGCGTTTACCAGACTGCTCGTGGGCACGAGGTTGGGTATCAGTGCAGTCTTCGACGGTTCGGTCACCGCCCACGAGAGCCCCATCGCGAATGCGAAGACGAATATGTGCCAGGTCTGCCCGCGATCCAAGATCAAGACCGCGGCAAATACCGTCGTGACCAGGGTCTGGTACACCGTCCCAACCATGAGAAGCCTGCGGCGGTCCCACGTATCGGCCAGGACGCCGCCGACAGGGCCCGCGATTAGGAACGGCAGCGAATCCAGGCCAAGGACCAGGCTGGTCAGCAGGGGCGAACCGGTGCGATCGTAAGCAAGCCAGCCAACCACCACCATCTGCGTCCAAAACCCACCGGAGACACTCAGGGTCGAGAGCCACAAGAATCTGAAGTCCCGGTAACGCAACGATTCGAGCGTATGGATACGTCCCGCAACCCTCGACGGCCTCAGGCGTCCCCTCGTGCTCGACCATCTCGCTGAGGCTAGGAGATTCGATTCCCGGTCGACAGCTTGATCTTGGGTGTGGGTCTCATCCACCATGGACCGCGACTCCAGTGCCTTGTCGAACTCTCCGTTGGGATCCGACGGTTCGTCTTGATTCCTGAATTTTGCGTCGCCTATTTCTGGCACTTGAATCCAATGCTAAACCTGTTCACTAGCTAGGGTGCCAGTTCAATCATGATAATGGCGTCACAATTATAGAGTCAATGATTGTGACACCCATCTCCGAGGAGTTCGCGCAACAACGCCCCGGGGTCCACAGACACATATCGAGGATGCGGTCCGCCCACGCCTGTGCGCCTGGGGTATACTCCGGGGTGCTGCGGTCATCCGCACGCTACGTTGGCGTCGGCACGCCAAAATGGGAACGCGAGGAGCGAACACAGGTGGTAGACGCTGGTGCAACACTAAAGACGAGTCTCCTCACTGAAATCGAAGTCCTCGCAGCGGAGATCGCCCGCGGCGGCGGCGCCATTCTGGCAAAGTACTTCGGCGCAAAGATCGACGCCGAGTATAAGGACAAGGCACGCACCGACCCGGTCACCATCGCAGACCGTGAGTGCCAGCAGTACCTCGCAGAGGCCATCTCCAAGCGCTTCCCCCTCCACGGCATCGTCGGCGAGGAAGACGAGGAGGACAAGAGCAATGCTGAAGCCGTCGCCCCGGACACAGTTTGGATACTCGACCCCCTGGACGGCACAAAAAACTTCGTAAACGGCCTACCCGTATTCGCGTGCTCCGTCGGGGTCATCCACCGTGGCATGCCCGTCGCCGGCGCCATCTACCTCCCCTGGCCCGCAAAGCCGGAAGGAAGCGTATTGCACGCACGTAGTGGCGGCGGGGCGTTTCAGGACGGCCAAAAGTTGGAGATACCGCCGGCGGACACCCCTATAGGGGGTCGCCTCGTGGGCCTTCCCGGCTCCTTCGGAGCCTCATTCCGGTTCAAGTCCACGATGCAAAAAGGGCCCGGCGAACTCAGGGTGAGCGGCAGCATCGCTTCCGAAATGGCGATGGCGGCGCGTGGGACGCTTCAATACGCAATATTTGGCAGCCCACGGCTGTGGGATGTCGCCGCAGGGGTTACGCTGGTCATCGAGGCGGGCGGCGCCGTCATGCTAGGCAATCGCAGCGCCGGGGCCACACCACTGCAGCGCCCCTCCCTGAGCTGGACGCCAGCGAGCCCACTGGTGAACTGGACACCCGGCAAGACCACCATCGGTGAACTCAGGCGTTGGTCACCGCCCCTGTTGGCGGGCAGCCCCGGCATCGTACACCATGTGACCGACAACCTGATGTTGGCGTCGAGCCTGCGCCGAAGGGTCAGCCGCACTCTGCGTCAGAAGAGGTCTGGGTCTGGCCAATAGGAACCTACTCCAGGGGCCAGGGGACGTTGCGGCGCGGGTCGAGTTGCGGGACCATCGGAGACTCCAGAATCGCGTCAAGGCGCTTAACCAGCCGGTCCACCTCATCTTCGGTGAGCAACTCGGCCAGGGCGCTCGTCAGCCCCTCGTCGGCGCTCAGTCGGTCCTTAAACGACTTCAGATCCGCGACGATGTCCGGAGGAATGGGTTCGCCCCAGAACTCCAGCATGACGGTCCGGACCTTGAAATCCGGGTGGAACGTCAGCCCATGATCGATACTCCAGATGGTGCCGTCCCCGCCAAGGAGGCAATGACCACCCTTTCGATCAGCGTTGTTGGACAGCAGGTCGAAAACCATGAACCGCCATAGCTTGTCCCGGTTGTCGGTAATCATGTCGAAGTAGGTGACACGGGGATCCGTCTCGACATAGAGCTGCATCGACCCGACCCCATATGGCCCGTCCCTTACCAGGATCAGCGGCACTGGAGGCCAGCCGAGGGCCTGGCTCAAAAGGAACGCAGCGTGCTCCCTCTTGTATAGGGACCCGCTGGGGAAGTCGGACAGAGGCATCTCACCGTCGCGGGGTTTGTACACCGCCCTCAGGAACTTGCCAGGACCAGCGTCGATCCGCACCAGGAATGTATAGTTGGAACTCCACGGAATCCTCTGGCCCCCTAGTACCTCGCCCTCCAACAGAATGAGAGCGGCTTCGTCGTCGGCCAGATCAACCACCTCGGCGCCTTCCGTCTGACTCTCCGGTGAAGGGGACTGTTCCATGTGCTCTCGCTAAGTTAGACTGGCAATGCGAATTTGCGCCCTCAACACCCCAAATGTCTCGCTTAGAAGCAACTGGAGACAGGGCGGACCAAGCTCGGCCCAACTCAACGCGCGCAGCGCCGCCTGTACCGGCCTAGAGGTCGCTTATGTGCTGGAGTGCGTGGCCATTGGACCTTGGACACGTATGGCCCTCCGGATCCATCGGGCTGCCGCACAAGGGACACAATGGCCTGCCCGCGGCACAAAGTTCCAAAGAGTCCGCCGCAAACCTGGCCAGCTGCTGCCTTTCAGCCCATATCCGCACCGTAGGCTCCTGCTCTTCCTCGTCTGATTCAGCGTCGTGAGCATCTATGATGAGCCGTTCGCGACTACCGTCGTGGCCGAGGACAAGGCGACCGACCTTGAATTCCAACCGGCCCCCCAACCTCTCTGCGCCTTCTGATATCGGACGTGAGCGATCCAACTCGGGGAGGGACGAATGAAGTTGGTTGATGGCCACCGCCAACTGAAAGAGCTGTTCCTTCTCCAGCCACATCATCGCAGAGCCCGCGTCGCCGTCTACGAGGATGCGAAACGTGCGATGACCAGGCTCTCCCAGGGCCTCGGCTCTGATGTTCTCGACGCGCATGAACTCGGTCTTTTCGTCAGCCATATAGACCGTCCAATCCTTGAGGATGCATCATATCCTAGCATGCCGGGTGGGACATGGCGCTAGCAACAGCCGCTCTTTTTGGCACATTGTTTTGCTGGGGAAAGGAAGAACAGGAGGGCCAGAACTGAAAGTTCTACAGACTACCGTTCATGGTGAGCCTGTCGAACCATCGGCCCCCCGACAAGCTCACGACAGACGACAGCAGTATGCCCCTGTATATCCCCATCCAAGGACCAGATCCCGAAACGCAGACGCCCATCCCCACCCCTCGAAGCGTGCGCAGCACACTACCGTTCAACTTTTAGGATGGCCAGGAAGGCTTCCTGGGGGATCTCGACGCTGCCCACGCGCTTCATGCGCTTCTTGCCCTCTGCCTGCTTCTGCAAGAGCTTGCGTTTCCGGGTCACGTCTCCGCCGTAGCACTTCGCGGTAACATTCTTGCGCATTGCCCTGATCGTCTCGCGGGCAAATACCTTGCTTCCGATAGCCGCCTGTATAGGCACCTCGAACATCTGTCGCGGAATCAGATCCTTGAGCCTGGTAACGAGGTCTTTTCCTCTGGACTGGGCCGATTTTCGGTGCACGATTGTCGAAAGCGCGTCGACGGACTCCCCGTTGACAAGAATATCCAGCCGAACGAGGTCCTCTGGACGGTAGCCGGAAACGGAGTAGTCCATGGACGCATATCCCTGGGTGCGGGACTTCACCTGGTCGTAGAAGTCGATCAACATCTCGGAAAGCGGCATCGCGAACTCAAGAGTCATTCGCCCCTGGCTCGAGGTGTCGGCTCCGTTGCTCCCCGACTCGTTGACGCGGGCGTCGATCTGAATGTAGTCCATCTTCTTGAACTCGCCACGATGCTCCTTTACAAGCTCCATCAGGGGTCCTATGTATGTGGCAGGCGTCAAAAGAGTCAGGTCCACCCACGGCTCATTGACCTCTTCTATGCGGTCAGCCGGCGGCAGGCGCGACGGGTTGTCGACCTCGATGATCGAGCCGTCCGTGGACAGGACTCTATACGCAACGCTGGGAGAGGTCGCCAGGAGCCCAATACCGTACTCGCGCTCCAGGCGCTCTTGCACAACATCCATGTGCAACAGGCCGAGGAAACCACACCGGAATCCAGACCCCAGGGCCAGTGAGCTTTCCGGCTGGTACGTCAGGGCTGCATCATTGAGATGGAGCTTCTCCAGGGCATCACGTAGCTCCAGATAGTCTTCGCCATCGGATGGATACAGACCTGCGAAGACCATCGGCTTCATTGGCACGTACGTGTCGAGGGGCTCGGCAGCCCCGCCTTCGGCCAACGTGATCGTATCCCCTACCGGTGCGTCACCGACAGTCTTGAGGCCAGTCGCAATATAGCCCACTTCCCCGGCCGTAAGGCTTTCGACCTTGATCGGCCCCGGCTTGAAGCAACCAATCTCGAGAGTCTCACTCTCAACGCCGTTGGACATGACCTTGAGCCGGCCCCGGGACGGCACTGTGCCCTCTCGGACGCGCACGTAGGCGACCACGCCCTTGTACGCGTCGTACTTCGAGTCGAATATCAGCGCACGCAACGGGCTTGCAGGACTTCCCGAAGGGGGCGGAACTCGATCGACAACAGAATTCAGTATCTGCTCGATGCCGATCCCATCTTTGGCGGACGCCATGATGATCTCGTCACGCTCGAACCCGAACGTGGCGCACATCTCCCCGGCAACTCGCTCGGGCTCCGCCATGTCCATGTCGATCTTGTTGATGACCGGTATGACTTCGAGGTCATGTTCCATAGCCAGATATACGTTCGCCAGGGTCTGGGCCTGGATGCCCTGTGTTGCATCAACGATCAACAAGGCGCCCTCGCACGCGGCGAGGCTGCGAGATACCTCGTACGAGAAATCGACGTGGCCCGGCGTGTCGATCAGGTTGAGC
>CAJWER010000146.1 GCA_913030785.1 uncultured Chloroflexota bacterium
ATTTAATAATAATACCAAAATGACAGCATAACTTCAACAACACTTTTCTTTTAGCTAAATCTTCTTGGGATAACAATCTTTGATTAGCATTGAAATTAGTTTCATGGTCATATACGATCTTGGCAACACCCTTTTGAGCTCGCTCCGTTTTATCAGCTCCACCTGCTCCAGCTCCAGCAGGCTCTTGACCGCTGGGAGCAGGCTGGACTCGTCCACCAGCCACACGTCATCCACCAACTCCTTCAACTCAGCTACTATTGGCATGATAGGTACTCGAACCGCCAGGCCATCAGCGAGCGTCTCCACAGGTGCAGACTCGTCCCAGGATCCGCCACGTAGGGCCAGCGCCATCGCCGGCGAGCCCGTTGGTACGGCTGCGATCACGGTCGTGTCAGGGCTCCGCGCCTTGATGACGGACGCGATGCCCTTGATGAGCGAACCGTTGCCCAGCGGCACCACCACCCAGTCCCATGGCTCGGAGTGGTCCGCAATCTCGGCCCCGATAGTAGCCGCGCCGTGGGCCGTCTCCTCGATGACGCCGTCCTCCCAGAACGCGGCCCCATCCTTGGCGGCCTTACTTCGAGCGAAGTCCTTGGCGATGTCGAAGTCGCTTCCGTGGACGACCACCTGGCCGCCGCTGAGACGGATGCGCTCGAGTTTTGAGGGGGTAGCGCCTTCCGGGACCACCACCGTTACGGGAACACCTCGCCTCTGCCCGGCCACCGCGATCGCCAGGCCGTAGTTGCCGGCGGAGGCCACGTAGACACCCCTGGGTGGCAGGCTGTCCGCCATCCGCGCCATGGCTACCAGAGCGCCTCGGAGTTTGAACGATCCGATGGGGGTGCAGTCTTCTCGCTTGAGCCAGAGGTCGAATCCGAGGCGGTTGCCGATCACTGTTGCCGGTAGCAGAGGGGTCGGGGTCCAGCGTTCGTTGCTCAGCACCTCGGAGGCGAACTTCAGTTCGGGCGTATCATCGGTCCTGAATGTCACTCGTCCTCGTCCTCCTCATCAGCGTCAGGGTCAGTATCGGTATCAAGGTCGAGCCCGAGAGGGTCGTTGTCGAACTCCACGTGCTCGAGGGCGGCCTTGGCAGCCTCCTCGAGCGTCTCGTCGTCGTAGTTCAGGCAGGCTTGCAGTACGCGCTTAGCCATCGGGCCTCCGACTATGCCCAGGGCTTTGACCGCAGCAAGGCGCACCTCCAAGTCGTCGTCCTCCAGCAACTCAGTTAGCTCAGGAACGATGCCCTCGTCGCCGAGTAGCCCAACAGAGTTGGCCGCCTCAAACCTTATGGCCGGTGATTCGTGCTGCATTTCTTCGAGGACGACAGGCAGCCACTCCTCGCTGGAGGTCTGTCCCATCGCATAGATCGCGCTCTGTTTCAGCTCCAACGAGCCGCTGTCAAAAGCATCCTCGATGATCTCGACGATCCCCGGCGGCCGGAGTCTCGCCACGGTCTCGATGGCCCGACGCTTGACCTCCAAGAACTCGTCCTCGCGCTCGATCGTAGCCATGAGGGCCACGCGAATACGATCCTCGTCCCTGGTGATGAGCTTGCCGTCCAGGGCCATGGCGGCGAAATTACTGAGGGCCATAGCCGCCGCGGCTCGGACTGGAACGGACGTGTCATCGTTGAGCAACGCCACAAGGGGCCGAATTACTGTCCTGTTCTCACAGGTCGATAGTCCCCTCGTTGCCGCCTCCCGGACTTCGTCATCGTCATCGCTGAGGCACGCAACGAACACGTCGGTGAAATCCATCTCCAGATTCTCCTCTGAGATCTCCAAAAGACTTTCAACGACCTGTCGCCGCCGCGCCTCCGGCACAGACGGCCATGCCGATTTGAACTCGCCGATCTGGTCCGTCTCCAAGTCCGCAAGCTGGAGCAGCTGCGAGAATTTCGGCTCCTCATCCGACTTGGCCAGCTGTTCTACGAAGTCTCTGGTAGTCACAGCACGATTGCCCCCGATCTGGTTCTGAATAGGCGGGCGACAAAGGATTTCCCCGCTCTCAGATTGCGCTCACATCGAAGCTAAGGCAGTAGCGCCATCCTGTCAAGCCGGGAGAGGCTCGACATCCTGCTGGTGCGGGGTGCCGCAGTCTACTACAGCTGTGCTAATCTGGGGTCCAGGTCCGGCCACCGGATCGCAAGACATGGAGGGCTGAAGAACAATGCCCGGTGAGCGCAAGAAGCGAGTGGTCGTTGCAGACGTGATGCTGTTACTGGGACCAGAGTACGGGCCCTTCGAGTGGGAGCCGCGATACGACCCTGCATCCGAGCTGGTCTACACGATCCTCTCGCAGCACACCTCCGACATAAACTCGGAGCGCGCCTTCAAAAACCTCATGGCCACTTTCGGCTCACTGGAAGATATAGCTATCGCCTCAGTCGGCGATATCGAGGACGCGATCCGCATGGGTGGCTTGGCGAAGGTGAAGGCGCCCCGGATCAAGGCAGTGCTGAACCAGTTATTCGAGGAGCTCAGTTCCTTCGACCTGATGTTCCTGAAAGATATGCCTCTGGACGAGGCCAAGGCTTGGCTGAAGCGCCTCGACGGCATAGGGCCGAAGACCGCAGCCATCATCCTGTGCTTCTCGCTGGGTATGCCGGCGATGCCGGTCGACACCCACATCTACCGTGTATCGCAGCGGCTAGGATTCGTCGGGAAGAAAATCTCCGCCGAGAAGGCTCACGACGTTCTGGAAGCGAAGGTCGAACCAGAGGACGTGTTCGACTTCCACCTGTACCTGATCAACCACGGCCGCCAGGTGTGCAAGGCGCTGCAACCACGCTGCGACCAGTGCGTCCTGGCATGGGGATGTCCATCCCGAGCGGCCTTCGAACGCAAGGCGAAGAAGACGAGGAAGTAGCTAATATCGAGTGTAACGGTCAGGCGTTCCGATAGTAGTCCTGGCCCAGGTGGGTGATCTGATCGGTGCCCATCATCCACCGCAGCGTGTTCTTCAGCTTCGTCTGCTGTATGAACAGGTCGTGCTCCGGGTAAACGCTATCGTCGTGCTGCGGGCTCTTGAAGTAGAAGGACAGCCACTCCTGGATACCGCCCATGCCCGCTCGCTTCGCCAGGTCCATGAACAGGACCAGGTCCAGCACCAGAGGCGCGGCCAGAATCGAGTCCGAGCACAGGAAATTGACCTTGAGCTGCATCCGCCGACCGAGCCAGCCAAAGATGTCGATGCTGTCCCAGCCCTCTTTGTTGTCTCCGCGAGGGGGATAGTAGTTGATTCGGACCTTGTGGTACGCGTCTCCGTAGAGGTCCGGGTACGTCTCGGGCTGCAGGATGTGCTCCAGCACCCCAAGCTTGGACTCCTCTTTCGTCTTGAAATTCTCTGGCTCGTCCAGGACCTCGCCGTCACGATTGCCCAGGATGTTCGTGGAGAACCAGCCGTCCATACCCAGCATCCTCGCCTTGATCATCGGACCGATCACGGTCTTCACCAGGGTCTGGCCGGTCTTGAAATCCTTGCCGCAAATCGGCACCCCATTGTCCTTTGCCATCTTCTCGAAGGCTGGAATGTCCACTGCCAGGTTCGGTGCGCCGTTGGCGAACGGGACGCCCTCCAGTAGTGCTGCGTATGCGTAGATCATCGAGGGAGCGATGTTCTCGCTGTTGTCCTCAAACCCACCCAGCAGGCTCTCGATGTCCTGATGAATCTCGGCCTCTGTAATAAATTTTTCGGTAGACGCGCACCAGATCATCACTAGCCGATCACAACCGTTCTCGGCCTTGAATCGGCGCATGTCCTCGCGAATGGCCTCGACGAGTTGGAGCTTCGTCGGCGCAGTCTTGACGTTGACGCCCTTGATCCTCTTGACGTAGTCCTGATCGAACACCGCTGGAATCGGCTTGATCGACTTCAGGAAGTCGGCGACGGGCTCGATCTCCTCATGACGATCCAGGACCCCCGCCTTGATCGCCGCCTCATACGCGTCGTCGGCGATCGGGTCCCACGCGCCGAAGACCAGCTGGTCGAGACTAGCCAACGGTGCGAAGTCGCGAATCAGGGGCGACTTGCCGTCTGTGCGCTTCCCAATGCGGATGGTTGCCATCTGAGTTATCGACCCGACAGGCTGTCCTGTGCCTCTCCGAATGTGTTCGACACCTGCGATGAACGTCGACGACACCGCACCCAGCCCGACGAGCATGACGCCGAGCTTGCCTTCCGCCGGCTCGATTGCGGGCGCCCTTGACGACATGAAATCCTTGGGTTCAAGCGCTATGCTCTTCTCTCGCGCAAGCTCCAGCAGCCGCTCGTGCCACTGCGCCGGAATCCTCGCGGTCTTGGCCCAGTGCTGCACCGTGCTCTGGCGTTTGCCCAGTAGGCTAGCTAGCTGGGACTGGCCGCCGAAGCGCTCTATAATCTGTTTTGCGGGGTTCTTATGTGTATTCATACTAACCATACTACCAATTTTTTCGTTAGAATGCAAACGCAGAAGGAAAACGGCCCCGGGCGAAGTTCGCATCGGAGCCGGGGGACATGCTATCCTCAGCTATATCCCATCGGGGACGGAGGTGTATGGTGAAGGTTGGAATATTGGCGGGAACAGCGTACTCCGGTATCGAGCTGGTGCGCATTCTCAGCCGACACCCCGAGGCCGAGATCGTGTCCGTCACCGGGCGCAGCTCTGCCGGCAAGGCGCTTAACGAGGTCTTCCCCCACCTGGGCTCGATCGATCTGACTGTAACCGAGGAGTTGGATGAGAGCGTCGACGTCGTGTTCTCGGCGCTGCCCCATGGTGCTAGCGCCGAGCGTCTTGGTCCTCTCGTAGAAGCGGGCGTTAAGGCGGTGGATATTAGCGCGGATTTCAGGCTAGCTGCTCCTGAGGAGTACCGGCAGTGGTACGGTGAGCCCCATCCCTTCCCCGAGTACCTCGGAGAGGCTGTCTACGGCCTTCCGGAGTTGAGTCGCGATGATATCGCCTCGGCCCGGCTGGTGGCCAATCCGGGGTGTTACCCCACCGCGTCGATTCTCGGACTGGCGCCGGCGGTCAAGGCCGGGATCGTCGATCTTGACATCATCGTCGACGCGAAATCTGGGGTGTCGGGCGCTGGGCAAAAAGTGACGCGCGACTACATGTACTCCGAGGTCAACGAGAATCTCAGGGCATATGGGCTGGGAGGACACTTCCACCTGCCGGAAATGACCCAGGAGCTGGGAAAACTCGCCGGACCGATCCAGAACATGCGCATGACCTTCGTGCCCCACCTGGTGCCGATGACCCGCGGCATCCTCGCCACCTGCTACGCCACACTGAAGGAAGATGTCGTTGGCTCAGGCGAATTGGCGGCCAACGCTGTCCGCGAGGTATACCAGGACTTCTATCGCGACGAGTCCTTTGTCGAAGTTACCGACTCGCCACCGATGACAAAGCAAACCCTGGGCAACAATACCTGCCTTGTACATCCCGTCGTTGACCCTCGCACCAACCGACTGATCGTGATCAGCTGCATCGACAACCTGGTCAAGGGCGCAGCAGGACAGGCCGTCCAGAACATGAACCTCATGTTTGGACTCCCAGAGGACGAGGGCCTCAAGGAACTAGCCCTATACCCCTAGTCAGGCAGGGCGCAGACCTGCACCCACATGGTGGCAGGCTAGTGTACGGGTGACACATCCGTTTTGCCTGCCAATGCGGAGAGGGGCAAGCCTTCACCGATGTGGTTGCGGGGCTCAGATACTGGTCACGCATGTCCGTCGTACCTACCAGGGCGGGGAAAGCATCGCGGGTGTCCCTATCTTCAGACGAGACCACGCGTTGTAATATGCGCGTAGAATGCTTGGACGTGGTGTGCAGAGGGGCGGAGCCCATCTGCCGAGAGCCTGAGGGTGCCCCTCAGAAATGCTATTTTCTCATTTTCTTTTTCTTCGGAGCACAGGCGAGCCCTATGGAAGCCGGCAACACCTACTCCTTAAGAGTTAATTCACCGTACAAAGCGACGATGGAAACGGCGTCGTGATTGCAGCGCTCGGCTCGCCGGGATAGAATAGTAGGCCCGCGGTCGTGACTCGCCACGCTGCACCGCGCCCCCATCGTCTAGTGGACCAGGACGTCGGCCTTTCAAGCCGGAGACACGGATTCGAATTCCGTTGGGGGCACTCACGGTTCGCGGCACGCGCATTGCTGCTGCGCCCACCCTGGTTTCCTCACCTCGGGAAGCCGTTTTCATCATTCGCATGGCAACCCCATGAGCTCAGAACACATCAAACGGTCAAACCAAACCGGCTGGGACGGCATGGCGGACTCGTACCAGGCCACAACAGCCATCTCGGTGGACGACGTTCACTACGGGCCGCTGGGTCCCGGTGAGCGCGAACTCGGACTGCTAGGTGAAGTTAGGGGCAGCCGGGTGCTCGAACTCGCCTGCGGTGCGGCACAGAACTCGATAGCCCTCGCAAAACAGGGCGCAGTCGTCACGGCCATGGACATCTCGAACAAACAGATCAGGCACGCTAGGCGTCTGGCGGCCCGTGAGGGTGTCGGAGTGGATCTCCTCCGGGGCGACATGGAATCCCTCGGGATGTTCAAGGACGGAATCTTCGACCTCGTGCTCTCGTCATTCGGCTGGGAGTACGTCCCGGACCTGGGGCAGTGCCTGGAGGAGTGCGCCCGGGTGATGGCCGGAGGCGGCAAACTGGTCGTATGCACGGTCCACCCTCTTGCGGCTTTCGAATGGGACGAGGAGAGCCAGGATCTGAGGGTCTTCGACTACTTCCGGCTTCCTGTGGAGGTATGGTCCGAGCCCGAGCATGGTCTGGAAGTAGGAGCGACCTTCTTTCACACCATCGAGGAGGTGTTCGGCCTCCTCACGGCTATCGGATTTGCGGTGGAGCAGATACTGGAGCCAAGTCCATATCCCATTACGGAGATGAGCGAGGCAGAGCTCCGCACCGTACCGTACCGTGGAGCAGATTGGGAACGGCAGTACGAGCGCATGAGTCGCGTACCCTTCACCATCATCTACACAGCCCGGAAGCGTTCTTGAGGCGAGGCCAGGTAGTGCTCGTCAGTGTCTTTGTGGCACTTCTTGCCACCTGTTCTCCCGAGCCAGAGCCGCCCACGGCGACCGTTCCGCCTGCCCCAACGCCTACTACACTTGTGGTGACACTGCCCACGCGTGCACCATCCGCCACGCCCGTGGCGACGCCAACAGCGACCAGCTCACCGATTCCCACACCAACCGAGACCCCTAGCCCTACTTCCACCGCGACTGCCACGACTGCGGCGACGGCGACCACAATACCGTCTCCAACCGCGACGCCATCCCCAACGCCTACGCAGACCCCGAGCCCCATTCCGACAGCGACATCGTTGCCCACGGCCACCCACACGCCCTCACCTGAGCCG
>CAJWER010000147.1 GCA_913030785.1 uncultured Chloroflexota bacterium
CATTCCGAGCAGGGCAGCGTCCTCGCTCTAGCAGAGGGTGGCTGCCAGGTCCGTTGCCATGGCGCCCAGCTGAACCTCGTCCAGGTCGACGGAGACCTCCATGGCTGCGAAGTCACCGCTCGGGTGCACCGGTGCCTAGGGGTGTGAACTTCAGGTACTGGACCGCCGACAGGCGACTCCATCTCACATGGCTGGGGTCGAACTCGGTATGTACCCGGGTGTCATCGGCTAGCTCGGTGCGCAGGCGCTCCTGCAGGCCCAATCAGGCTTCGTAGCCGGCTTCGTGGTATGGCGACTCTGCTTTGAGCGCCAGACCAGAGTGAGTTGCGTGGGCTGGGGTGTGACTGGAGATATCACGGTTAGGGCGGTCTGAAATTGCCGGGACCGGTTTCAGCCGGCTTCACCGCTCAACTGGAAGTCCGACCGCCGTACCCCATTCGGTCCATGAGCCGTCATACACCCGTAGGTGGTTCCAGCCGAGGATTGCCGAGGCTACGAACCAGAGCGACGTCGCACGGTGACTAAGCCTGCAGTAGGCGACGACTTCGCTGACCTGATCAGGAGCTGCACCGACTGACCGGAAAACAGTTTCGAGTTCCTCAGGCGTGCGAAGAGTGTTGTCGTCATTGAATAATCGGCGAAAGAGAAGATGAATTGCGCCAGGAATTCGACCATGACGTTCGGCACCGTGGTCGGGTCCTGTGCCGGGCTTTACCCGTTCGCCCAGGTACTCGGGCCCATAGCGGGCGTCTAACAGCAGCCTCCCGGAGTTCCCGAGCCCTTCTAGTACGTCATCTCGGAATACCCGGCTGGAATCGTCCCGCTTGTCTCGCCGCGGCAGGTAGTCCACTGGCGGGTACTGGTCAATGTCGGTGCTAAGGGGGTGTCCGTCGAGTTTCCACCGTTTCTGAGCGCCGTCCAACACTCGTACGTCGTGGTGGCCGTTCATGGACTTGGTAACCCAGTAGGCGTACATGGCGTACTGATTACGTTCGCTGTAGAACACCACCGTCGTCTCAGGTGAAATACCCCAAGATCCCAGTCGTTCGGCCATCTCGGCAGGTGTCGGGAATTCTCGGTTCGTTTCATGCCATAGGAGATCTTTCCAAAACCAGTTCACAGCTCCCGGTATGTGTCCCTCGTTGAATTCGTCGACGTCCGGCTCGTACTGGATTTCGACGATCCGAATCTTCTCGTCTCCAAGGCGTTGTGCTAGCCATTCGCCGGAAACTAGTGGTGAATGACTCATGGCCTCAGTTACCTTCTCTGTTTAGTCAGGCGGTGAATCGGATCGATCCCGGTCCTGAGTGGATCTAATTTTCGACTGCTAGTCGCGTGGAGAACAATTAGCCAAGGCTGGGTCCAACGTCTATTGGCTTCCAGACCCGGCGCCCATCTACCCTGGCAAAGCGCCCGAAACTCGGATGCTGGAGATGTCCTGCGGCCACCGTCGTTTCCTCCCGTTCTAGGCGATCAAGGACTTTCTTCCTAGTCGCCACCGCCATCTCAGGATCGGCATCGAACTTGTGTACCCAGTCGGTTTCGTGCGCAATAACCGGATGATGGATGAGGTCGCCGAGTATGTAGAGACGCTCACCCGAGGATTGGACAACGAAACTCATGTGGCCTGGTGTATGTCCGGGCGTCGCTTCGGCCGTTAAAAACGGCGTGAGAGGATGACCGTCATTGAAGGTGTCGAGCACACCGATGTCGTCGAGGGGTATCGCTTGCTGCGCGATGTTGGGATGGTTCTCATCACGGGCAGAAAAAAATGCCCAGTCAGGCTCTGACACCAGGTAACGGGCGCTGGTGAACCTTGGCAATATCTTCTCGTCTTCGTAAACCAGGTTCCAGCCCACATGGTCAGCGTGAAGGTGGGTAAAGGCAACGATATCTATGTCCCCTGGCTCAACCCCTAGACCCTCGAGGTCACCCATTAACGCGCCGCGCTCCTTAGGGGCCCCAGGCGGCCCGAGCTCCGGACCCCAGCCGGTGTCGATAAGGACGGTCTGGCTGCCATTTCGAATGAGGAAGCAATGGAAGTTAACTAGGACATAACCATCGGGTCCTTCAATTAGGTCGCTGTACGGCTTCCAAGCCTCAGGGTCAACGGAGGGAAAATGAAATCCGGGATTGAAGTCGTGTGCTTTATCGGCGATAGCGGTGATCTCGACGTCTCCTACACGGATGGTGGTTCGCATCTTGGAAGCCTCCTATTAGCGTGGTTTGAAGCCGGCTCGCTCACAGAGTTGCTTGAGCGAATCCTCAGCCTCGGCGATGACTTTTGGTGTATTTACGGTGGTGAGTTCACCCTTCCACTTCAAGATTCGGCCGTCGAGCATGACGGTGTCGACATTGCTCGGTTGGGCGGAGTGCACTATGGCAACCACCGGATCCCAAACTGGGGCCATGTTGAGCTCATCTGTTCTAACCATGATCAGGTCCGCCCTCTTACCAATTGTCAGGCTTCCAATAACCTCCTCGAGTCCAAGGGCTCGGGCCCCGTCGATTGTGGTCATCTCAAGTACCCGTCTAGGGGTTAGAGCCGTCGCGTCCTTGGCCGAAATCGACTGTAGGCCAACCGCTACTCGCATCGCCTGGAAGACGTCGGCAGTCGCGGATATTGCCGTTGTGTCAAGAGAGAGACTGACTTGGACCCCTGCAGCAACATGTTCGTTTATTGGCGGCGAGCCCATACCCAGGCGGAGTTCAGAGAGTGGGCTCATTGAAACTGGGATTCCAAAATCTGCGAGGTACTCCCGTTCAGTGGAGGAGATGTAGAGGCAATGGGCGAGAAGCATGTCGTCTCCGAGCAGTCCGTCGGCCTCGAGCACCTCAATCTGATGGATTCTTTCAACTTCTGCTTCGGTCCCGGCACAGTGCATCGAGATGGATAGCCCTTGCTCGCGGGCTAGTCTCCATTCCTCCCGATAGACCTCAGGCGTTGACCGGGCAGGACCGCGGACTGCGACGCCAACCGTAAGCAGGCTCTCGGATGATGGAACCCAGTCTTCGGCGATCCGACGCGGGTTGTCGAAATCCATTACGGCGTCGGGGAGAAGGCCTCCCTTCGCGAGAATCTCTCGCATTTTCTCCATGGGCATAGAGGGGTGGGCCGAGGGTGCCGAATACGAAAAATGCACTCGGGTTCCTAACTCTCGGTGGACGGCCAGGTTGGCCTCGGCATCCTCGTAACACATGATGTTGTGAGACCAGTCGTGAACGGTGGTTATGCCTGCCGAGATGCCCTCGGCCATCCCAAGTCGCACTCCAGTCGCGAAATCTTCAGAGGTGAAATGGCCTCCGAGTCGGCCTTTCGTGGCGAACCAACCGTGCTCGGGGCCGTCGCCTACGACTCCTCGCAGCAATGTTCCCCAGACATGCCAATGAGAATCCACAAAGCCGGGGAGGGTGATGGTGTTCGTGCCATCGATGACGGCTGCTCCGGAAGCCTCGAGGCCGGGCCCAATTCCGACTATTTCACCATCGAGAATCTCGATATCCGCACCGACAATCTCGCCGAGTGCCGAATCCATCGTGAGGGCTGTGGTATTTTTGATGATGGTGTGTCGTCTGGTGGGCAGTGAACTAGTTGACATGGGGCTGCTCGGTCTGTTGTTAAGGCGAGAAATTGAAGATGAACCTCAGATATAGCGCGTATCGAAGCATACAATATACACATAGTTGGTGGCGGGCCCCTCAGAGTCTGATGTCTGACTGTCGGACTCCGCCGAGGGGAGACACATCGTGACGCTCTACCACCTGCTCCTGTTCATTCACGTACTTCTGGGAGTGGTGTGGGTTGGTGGGATCGTTCACTCGGAAGTGCAGATCATTGGGGCAGAACGCAGTCACGACCCGGCTCGAGTGGCCGAGGTCTACGTAAATCTTGCGGCGACGAATAGGAAGTTGTTCTTGGTTCCGTCGTGGGGAGTGACGGGATTTGGGATTTGGTTGGTTGTGGAGACCAATCGGAGCTTCACTGAACTGTGGATAGTTCTCGCGATGATCGGTTCGATTCTTGCGGCTGGAGTTGGCTTGCTCGTTCTCGCTGCTGAGGGCAGGAGGATCTCACAGATGGTGAGGGAGGGGCAGGACCGTCAGATTGTGCTTGCCCGTATCTTTCGGCTTTCTCGGCTCCGGAAAGTGCACACCCTGGTCCTTGTCGGCGTTCTTGCGCTGATGATCTGGCAGCCCACATAGGCTCCCTATCTGGACGTCGCACCCATGAACGACGATTTAGGTGCAGGTATCCGGACTGGCGCCCGGTCGCCTGCAATCTGTAACGCACTGAGGACACTGAGTGCCCAGGTGGGGTTGCTAGGAACACAATGATGTATACAATATTCAACTAAGCTCCAGAGAGGTGGTCCAGTGTCGTGATCGTGACGATCACGACATGAGATACACATGAAATTCCCAGTAACAACTAAGGCCATGAGTGCTGAAGAAGCGGCGACCATCTCGATCCGCAATGCAATTTTGAGCGGGAGCCTAGTTCCCGGACAACGACTCGCTCAGGCTGAAATGGCCACCCAGTTGGGCGTCAGTCGAATTCCGCTTCGCGATGCTCTCCGAAGGCTAGATGGTGACCTAGTCACGATTGATGGTCGGCGTGGGTGCTGGGTCTCCAGCCTTGGTGCAAGCGAGATAGCGGAGATCTACGAGATAAGGATTGCGCTTGAATCCCGGTGTGTCCGCCTGGCAGTAGCGAAGCTGACCGAAGATGACGCCCAGTATCTATGCGGGCTTGCGGAGGATATGGACCTACAGCACCCCGAGCTCCTGTCGGGCTATGAAACAAGACGCACTTTCTACGCTGAACTTTACTCCTATGCAGATCGTCCCAGGATGACGAAACTGATCCTGCAACTCCGGGACAATGTCGGTCGCTACCACGTGCTGCAAAATGTCCAGCACTCAGTTGATGCCCATGGTCAACTTCGCCGTCAGATCATGGAGCGAGACCCCGAGGGTGCCGCAGAGGTGGTGGTAGCACACCTCGTGGAGGCACGAGACGATCTTCTGGCAACGATGGCCCCGGGTGAGCTGGTAGCCGAAGCTGACACCGAGCAGTTTTGACCGACCAGCAGGTGGTATATGGTATACCAGTTCGCATCCTGAGCGACCTGGAGAACCGATGGGAGTAGAGGCTTGATGGCCGCAGAAGGAGGGAGCGTGTCGTTCAGAGTCGCAGTTGACGTTGGCGGAACTTTCACAGACTGTCTCGTCCTGGAAGAATTGACGGGTGAAGTTCGGCAGTTTAAAGCGCCTACGACCCCATCTGACCCATCAATTGGGCTGATGAACGCGCTCAAGAAAGCCGCAATCGCCTACGAGTTAGAGGTTGAGGAATTTGTCGCACAAATCGGCCTCCTTATTCATGGAACGACGCTGGCGACCAATACCCTAATAAATAAGAATGGCGCAAAGACGGGAATGATCACCACCCGGAACTTCGCTGATGTGATCGAGATTAGACGGGGCTATAAGAACGTACGAACTTCCATGTACAACGTGTTTGTTCCGCCCTATGAGCCGCTGGTACCACGCCGCCGCCGACTTGAGATCACGGAGCGCTCCACTTACGAGGGCGAGATCGTTACGGATCTCAGTGAGTCAGACGTTCGTTTGGCGGCCGAGCAGTTGAGGGCCGATGGCGTTGAATCCGTAGCGATCTGCTTTCTCCACTCCTATGCAGCGCCGGAGAATGAACGCCGAGCCCTTGCGATCATGAGAGAGATCCTCCCCGAAGTCCACATAGCGACTTCGCACGACATCCTCCCGGTCTGGCGCGAGTGGGAGAGATTTTCTACGACGGTGGTCTCGGCTTACGTTGGGCCAGTTGTCGAGGAGTACCTAGAGGCGCTGGAGCGCCGACTCCGCGAGAGCGATTTTGGCGGGACTCTCCTCATGATACTCTCCGACGGCCTGGTGGAGAGCGTTGATCGGTGTCGCCAGCGGGCTGTGTACCTGATCGGTTCTGGTCCCGCGGCAGCGCCTGCCGCGGCCATATACGCCGGCGAAACTGCTGGCCACCAGAACGTACTCTCCTTCGACATGGGTGGGACCTCGATCGACATCGGGGTCATTATGGATGCTGAGGTCCCAACAACCACGGAGAACTGGGCTGGTGACGAGCGCGTCGGCATCAAGATGGTTGACATCCACTCTGCGGGTGCCGGCGGGGGTTCAATTGCATGGATTGACTCACTTGGACTCCTTCGAGTGGGCCCACAGTCCGCCGGGAGCGATCCGGGTCCAGCTTGTTATGGCAAGGGAGGGACACTTCCGACAACCACTGACGCCGATGTCCTACTTGGCTATGTTGACCCCGACTACTTCCTCGGTGGGGAGATCAAACTCGATCGGTCCAAGGCCGTCGAGGCGATTCGGACTGGGGTCGCCGAACCGCTTGGCATGACCGAAACTGAGGGAGCACAGGCAGTTCTGACCGCAGTGAGTTCTTTCATGGCGGACCAGATCACTGAGGTGTTTACCACGAGAGGTCTTGATGTACGCGATCTTGCCATCGTCGCCGGTGGAGGCGCAGGGCCAGTGCACGCAGCTTTTATCGCCGAATTGTTGAGTGTGCCCACGGTGATCGTGCCGAGTGTCGCAGCAACCTTCTCTGCCTTTGGCATGTTCGCTATGGACATTGGTCGAAACTATGCACGTTCCTACATTGTCTCGGCTGAGGTAGCGGATGTTGGAAGAATCGCTGATCTCTTTAAGCAGATGGAGGACGAGGCTGCTAATGGGCTTCAGGATCTGGGCGCCCAGGCAGGTGAGGTTGGGTTCGTCCGTACGGTGTCTATGCGCTATATCGGCCAGTTCAGCGAGGTTGAGGTGTCGTTCCCGTCTGGTGAGGTGACCTCCGAGAGCTTGTCTGAAGCTGTTGCCAATTTCCACCGGCGCCATGAGGAGCTCTACACCTTCCAGATGCCCTGGAAGGGAACCGAACTCTTGACCTACTATCTTAAGGCGACCGTCCAGAAGGCGAGGTTCAAACTCCGCGAGGCTGAGGAGGGTGAGTCTGAAGCCGGAGGGGCCCAGAAGTCGACCCGGGACTGCGTGTTTGCAGGCGTAACTGTCGAAACACCGGTGTACGACGGAAGCCTTCTCTGTGCGGGTAATCGGCTCGAGGGGCCAGCCATCGTTGAAGAGACCACCACCACAGTTGTCGTGCCACCTTCCTTTATTTGTGAGGTCGATCGGCAGCACGGCTACCTGCTGACCAGCCAGACCAATCCCGCAGGCGGGGATGGCCGAGGGGGGGGATCCAATGG
>CAJWER010000148.1 GCA_913030785.1 uncultured Chloroflexota bacterium
GTATCACCAAGAAAGAGATCAACGACAGTGCCCAGATTGTCAACAGAGCCAGCAACGAGCGACGGATGACGAAGGTTAACACGGGATCGCTCTCCTAATTGCTAAGTGGGGCCGCAGAGTAGACTCATTTCAACCCAGTCGAGTAACGGCGCTATTCTACCATACGAGTGCAGCCGGTCAATGCCATGGACATGCCGTTATTGATGTCCCGACGGGAACCTCTGCAGGGGCGGGCTGCAGCTCATTTGACACGTGGCTCGTGTTCGGGTACTCTAAACGTGTGTAAGTGGGTTGTCGCAGAAGCTGAAAGCGGCTCTCTGGCCTAGCGACGGGTTGCTGACTTGAGGCGTTCGGTGGCGCAACGTAGTATCGGGACGGGCACCCCGGACATTCGGGGATACGCCCCTAGTCACCCCTCTTTGCATCAACGAGCTACACGGCCCTTTTTATCCGCCAGTTGCCTTCGTCCGTTGAGTTGTCTCATGTGCATTTGATGGCTCAGTCCTGGGCCGCTGCTTTGCCTGACAGAAGCTTCTTGATCTGCTTGTAGCTCCGTCTCCGTGCGCCTCACTGCGTGCTGCAACTGTGGGCCGTGCGTATCTATATCTTAGGAGAAAACCGATGAAAGGACTGATTCTCGCTGCCGGTGACGGCGGACGATTGCGCCCTTTGACGCTTGAGACGCCGAAGGTGTTGCTCGAGGTCGCCGGTGACCCCCTGATCCACTATCCGATCAAGGCGTTGCGGTTCGCCGGCGTCACGGAAATTGCGGTGGTTGTGGGACACAATGCGCCGAAGGTCGAAGAGGCCGTTGGCAATGTGTATCCGGATATCAAATTCCTGTACAACGAAAATTTCTTGGGCGGGAACGCTCTGTCTATTGGGCTCGCACGGGACTTCGTGGCGGACGATCCGTTCGTGGTTTGCATGGGAGATCATCCCATCAGCCCGAAGATCGTTGCTGGCCTGTTATCCGATCCCGGAGACGGAAATATTCTGTGCGTAGATCCTGATGCGTCGCTCCCTGCGCAGCTAAACGACGCGACCCGCGTTCTTGTGGACGATGGCGGCTACATCGACAGCATAGGCAAAGACCTGGAGACCTGGAGTGCAATCGACACCGGTGTATTCAAGATGACGAAGGAAGTGTTTTCGGTCATAGACCTGCTCACGAACAGTCTCGGCACGGAGGTAGGTATCTCGGACGTGGTCCGCTACCTCGGTACTATTGGCAGGCCCTTCTCCATCTGTGATGTCGGCGGGGCGTTCTGGTCAGACGTGGACACGCTGGACGACTACGTCGCTATCCAGAGCATCCTGGGTTAGCGCGTGAACAGTGCCATATATGACGGGATCGTCTCACGCCACCTGAACCGACGTGTGTCCATGCCGCTGGCGCGTCTTATCTCCCATACGCCGGTGACGCCCAACCAGGTCTCCGTCGCCAGCCTCGGACTGGCCATCGCATGTTTCGCCTCTTTTGCCTATGGCTACTACATCATCGGCGCGCTTTTGGCACAGGCCTCTTCCATAGCCGATGGGATAGATGGTGATCTGGCTCGTCTGAAGAACATGACCTCTGCTTTTGGCGGCTTCATGGACGCGATTTTCGATCGCTACGCGGACTCTCTCGTGCTGTTGGGCTTCACCATGTGGGCGGCGAGCGACGCGGGGACCTACGTATGGGTCGTGGGCTTCTCGGCTCTGGCGGGCACGTTTACCGTCACCTACACCCGGGCCAGAATCGATGCCCCGGCGACAAGGCCCTTCGACCGTGGCATCACCTCTGCGGCCAGTCGTGACGTGCGTCTTTTGATGTTAATGGTAGGGGGGTTGCTGGGACAGGGGGTGGCAACACTTGCGGTGCTGGCCGTGCTCACCAATACTGTTGTGCTCCTACGGGTCCTAGCCGCACGCAAGATATTGGGCGACGATCGTTAGCATAGTGCCCGCTGAAGTGCTGAGTTATCCCGGGTAAAGAGTTGATAAACCATCGGCAATGGGCCGTTGCCTCCCCTGTGTTCCTATAGGGAAAGTAGCCCGGCACCTGCTACAGGCCTGGACACGAAGGCGCGGTTCTCGCCGACCTCCAGGCGCAACATATGTAGGAGCCCGTCCCTCCGCTCCGACCTGACTAGCACCACGGCGCACCCGCCCAGTCCGGCTCCCGTGATCTGAGCGCCTATGACGCCATTTGCCCGAGAGGCGAGGTCGACGATTCGGTCTATCGCCTGGGTGCTGCAACCGTACCTTCCGGGAACCTGAATGAGGTCCGTTTCGGCAAGGGCGAGCCATCGGAGTGATGCCGAATCGGTCCGCACCGTGAATCTTCTTTGTTTGCCGTCAGGGGAGAAGGTCCACCGCCTATCGCCGTTGTGGCTAACGCGCATGTAGTTGCCGACAGTTGTGAGGTCGCCTCGCTCCAGAAGCCCTGAAAAGCCTTCACTCCTGACGCACTCACCGAGCCCGTAGAGCGTCACGCCCCGGAGGTCGTAGCCCCCCAGGTTCGCATGGGTGGCGAATAGGCGATCCAGTTCATTTCCGTCACGAGCCGGCAACAGTCCACGCATCTGTCGGCGGCTGGGACGGTCTGGCAGGCTTGCCACGGCTTGATAGAGCTCCGACGGTGACACGCCGAGCCGGTGGGGGACCAGGTCGCGAAGGTGCTCGACTCTAGCAGCGGGACGCCATGTCTGGTGGAGGAGGAGCTCGGCCAGTTTGTAGGTTGCGACCCTCTGGTTGAACACGTCGCGGGCCGGCGCTCCTGCACTTTTGACTGCCTTCTCTCCGCTATCGACGACGACCACTTCGGTCCCTTCCGGCAATTGCACTGCGCCATCTACACGGAACGGAAAAAAGCCCATTCGGGTGATGTAACCAGCCTTACTGGTTGTGATCGCGGCGTGGTCCATGCTGCCGCCTCTGGACCCCACGAACCACTCTGCCTCGCCGCAGAGGTCGACGAAGTCGCTGACTTCAACTTTTAGACCATTGAGAGCCACGGCGGCTTTAGCGAATGCCACTAGCAGGGCGGAGCTGGATGACAGTCCGGCCCCCATGGGGACGTTGCCGAGCACTATGCAGTCCATGCCATTGAGGCGTTGCTCGGGCTGCTCGTGCTGGAGTCGTAGCAGTGCTGCCCGGGCATAATGACTCCAGTCGCCGGGCGTGCTCTGCAGAGTGCGGGTGACGGCGCGGGAGTCCACGAAGTTAACCCAGTCGTCCTCAAGGTTGCTTCCTAGGGCCTTGGTGATTGCAAACTCGCGTCGAGGGAAGGCTGCGTTGTCGGCGTTCGCCAGGGTGACCTTGTCGTCGGCGCGAGGCGCCGCGGCGATCAGTGTCTCCTTGCCTATGGCCATCACGTTGGCGTATCCACCCCGATGATCGACGTGCCGTCCCATCAGGTTGACCCTGCCGGGCGAACGGCAGATGACGAAAGGGCGGTGCGGACCGAGGGTCTTGGCAGCTAGCTTGGAGAGACGCAGCATGGCTTTGCGTCGCTCTTCGACCAGGCTTGCGTCGCGGCCATACGTCTGCCGGAGCAGATTGCTCAAGCTGGGGCCACCTTCTTGTAGAGCGGCGATCCACTCCGTGGCGAGGCGGAATGACCGAGGGTCCAGAGAGCGGTCATCGGAGACCGAAATCCGGCTCTTCAACGCCCGAACACTTCTGAAACGCGAGCCAGTTCCTCAGGGGTGTTGAAGGACATCAGGTCCGTCGCGTCGTTCGCTGTAACCGCCTCGACCGTACCTCTCCGCGCAAGGATCTCTACGACGTCTGTCAGGTACAGCTCCCGTTGCGCGTTGTCAGGCCTTATCTGTCTGAGAGCCTCTCGCAGTGCAGTGAATTCGAATGCATAGAGCGATGCGTTGACGGTGTCGCTTCGCTCTTCCACCACGTCTGCTGCAAGTGTTTCATCGCCGACCACGAGGCCTTCGCCGGTGTCTCTGGCACGAATGATGTCGGGAAGTTCGACTATGCCGGCAATATTTCCGTCGCGGTCCAGCACAACCCGTCCGGCGGTAGGCCGTGAGGCTTTCGGCAGGGCCGTTAGGACAGCGTCTGAAGTGGTGTTGTCCGAGGTCGCCAGGACCTGCCTGACCAGACTCGGTACTGTCAGCATGTCGCCGACCGCCACCACAACCGTCCCCCTGTAGCCTTCGGAGGCCAGAGTTTCCACTGCGACGAAGGCCGCGTGACCTGTCCCCATCGCTCGGGCCTGGTAAACGAAGGACACTTCGGGGTGCACTGCTGCTACCGCTGCCATGACCTGCTCTGCCATGTAGCCGACGACGACGACGAATCGTTCCAGGCCGCCTCGCTTGTACGCATCTATGGCCCTGACGATGGCGGGCGTGCCTCCGACAGGAAAGCACACCTTGGGAGTGTCGTCGGAGCCCATGCGCTTGCCAGGCCCTCCGGCGAGGATGATGCAGACGGTCATATTCAACGTTTCATGGGTTCCGTTGTGGGTTTGTGAGGCATCGCAATTCACTAGGTTAATTGTTGACGTTCTGAATCACAGCGGGTGTTCTGGTTGAATACCGCCCCAAGGGAAGACAATTTATTAGTAGGGGGCTTGGGCGTTGGCTCTCACATCTGACCAGAACCAAAGTATTGTGTTGAGCGGTCTTCAGGAGCTTATTGAGTTGTTGGGCCGGAACAAAGTTGCATCTGACGCTGACTATGCCGTTGTTCGGGGTAAGGATTACACCGATTTCGAGACGATGAGCCGCGGCTGGCTTGCGGTGGTCCTTCAGGTCAGTGATGACGAGGCAACGGCTAATAGGGTCAAGGCCGGACGGACCTCGTATTTCGAGGGCTGAGACTCCTATGGGCTCATGGAGCCTCACGACCAGCTGTGGAGCAGGAACCCCTTGAGGCCGCTGGCGTGCCCTACGCGGTTGGCCAGCCGAAGCTCTCCACTATCCCTCGCAGCTTCTTCATCTCCTCTGCGTTCAGCGGCTTGGATGGTGGTCGCGATGCCCCCACCGGCCTGCCGACGATCTCCATCAGCCCCTTCTTGACGCGTGCCTGACCCCCCGATCTCTCCGACGTCCTGTCGTAGAAGTGGCGAATCGGATCGTTCACTGAATCGAACAACTCCTTGGCTTCGTCGTATCTTTTCGCCTCCAGCAGCTCCCAGACCTTGAGGTCATGGGGCGGGTGGATTTCGGAGGTCATGTTGATGTATCCGCGGCCCCCAAGCTGATGAGAGCGGGCGGGCTGCCTGCTGTTGTCGATGATGTTGAACGTGTCCGATAGCTCGTAGATGCTCTCCCAGGACGCGCCCTCTGGCGGTGTGCTCCACTTGATGCCGACGATGTTCTCGAGGTCTGCCATTTTGTTGTACGTGTCCAAGTCTATTGGACAGTTCATGCCCGCTGTGACGTAGACCAGGATCCCTATGCCTGTTGCATCGGACAACTCGCTGTAGAAATCCAACATGTCGTCCTGTGATGGCAGGTTGAAAATTGGAGGCGAAACCTGTAGTCCGACCGCACCGATCTCCTCCGCCTGTTTTGCATCTTCTATGGTGCGTTTCGTGTCCTTGTAGTGCAGCCCACATACGATGGACGCCTTGTCGTCTGCGGCTTGCACGACGGTTCTGAGCAGCTGGGGCCACTCGTCCTCGGCGAGCATGGGACCCTCGCCCATCGCCGCAGCGACCTTGATCACCGCGGTGCCCATGATCAGACCGGAGTCGACCCACCACTTGGTGAGATCGGCCATCACGCCGTAGTCGATATTGAAGTCGTCGTCGAATGGCGTGGGTACCGTGGCGATCGGTCCCTGTATTGCGTTTTTGAGGTACTCTCGGTCCATCGTGGCCTCCCCGTAGGTCTGAGTAGGGCGAACGCTAACAGCCCCTGCGTCGCCGGTCAAGGTCGGGTTCATGTAGCGTGCTAGACTTGTCCGGAAATACCACTATCGAGGAACTGCAGATGGACGGACCCAGGGCGTGCCGTGAGGACGAATTTGACGAGGCGATCGCCCTGATCAACAGTGTGTTCAGGGCTGAGTCAGACCAGGATATTCGGGCCGACTATCCTCTCGTGTTTAACCAGGCAGGTCTGGAGTACATGCGGATTGTGCGGGTTGATGGACGGATCGTGGCTCACGTGCCGGTCGCGCCTCGGGGCGTGCGTGTCGGCGGCGATGGGTTCACAGCCGCAATCATCAGCCCGACTCTTTCTCACCCAGACTACCGCCACCGCGGATACGCCACGGCCTGTCTCAGGGACTGTGTAAGAATCATGGAGGAGCGTGAGTGGCCGATATCGGTCCTGTGGACTCAGGTGCAGACGTTCCCGTTTTACCAGAACTCTGGCTGGGAGGCGATGTCCCCCCAAGGCTATGGATACGGACTAGTTTCCGGCGACGCTGAACGCTTCGAGGATGGGGAGTTCGACATTGTGCCCTACGATTCTGGGAATGGGGAACATCTTGAGGCGATTGGGCGGTTCCACGATGCCGAGGCCGAACGTATTGTGCGGACACGTGAGGATCTAGCGGCGCTACTTTCGCTGCCAAAGATTATCGTGCACCTTGCGGTTCAAGGGGGTGTGATCGCCGGATATGTGGTCGTTGGGGAGGCGAAGAACAAGGTCGGATTGCTTGAGGCTGGCGGGGACTCGAAGGCGATTGGCGCACTCGTCCGTGACAGGCTTGTTAGGCTCGCTCCCGAAGACACACTCCAGGTGCAGACGCCACTGTCGCCGACGCCCCTCGGACGGCTCATGGAGTCGATAGAGCACTACGATCGGCACTCGATCGAGGATGCCGCCCTTGCCGGATACCAGATGGTCAGGATCAACAGTCTTTTAGGTCTGCTTCGGGGGATGGAGGAGCTCCTTCGGGTGCGCTCGAAGCGGGTGCGCGCCACTTTCGGGCTCGATTGCAGTGATTCGGGCGAGGCGGTAACCATCTCACTGGACGATGGTGACGTAGAAATCAGGGCCGAGCGTTCCCCGAATTCCCTGTCGCTGAGCCGCCGGCAACTCGCGGCCATGATATTCGGTCGCCACAACTCGGTGGAACCGCCGCCAGTGCCAGAGAGTCATATACTTCACCGGCTGTTCCCGTTCTACTTCCCGGTTTGGGCGCTCGACCGCTCTTGATCTGGGGAGGGGGAATTCTTCAAAGAGAAGAATAGTAGCAATGATGTGGGGGAACCCTCACACACCCGGCCCTTCGGCGGGCTCAGGACAGGCGACGGGGCTCCGCCCCTCTGCACACCCCCTCCCAGACGGATCCCAAATTGAAAA
>CAJWER010000149.1 GCA_913030785.1 uncultured Chloroflexota bacterium
CGATGCCCGAACTTCAGCTTGAAGTTACGACCGCCGAAGGCCCTGGCGATGACCTGGTTCCCCAGACAGATGCCCAACATGGGCACCTTCCCTGCTAGGCCCCTAGCCGTGTCGACCGTGTAGTCCAGCAGTTCTGGGTCTCCAGGACCGGGCGACATGACGACCCCGTCAGGTCCGAGGGCCGTGATTTCCTGTGCCGAAGCGCTCGCCGGCACCGCCACCACCTCGCAGCCCTTCGAGCGCAGTATCCTTAGGATATTGTATTTGAGGCCGCAGTCAACTGCGACGATTTTTCTCGTTATTGCAGTCGCGTTCTGGCCGCGGGCCGCCTGAGACCACTCGTAGGGCTGGTCAGTAGTCACGGTTTTCACGAAATCGGTGTCCGCGTAGCTGGGGAATTCGCGGAGCCTGGTCAGCGCACTCTCGGGCGAAGGGTCCAGCGTGATTGCGCCCATCATGACCCCGTGCGTACGTAGCCGCCGCGCTACGGCCCGCGTATCGATGCCGGCGATGCCGGCGATGCCCTGGGTTGCCAGAAACTCGCCGAGGGTCGCAGTGCTCATGGAGTGACTGGGCCGCGTGCTATGCTCACGAACCGCGAAGCCGGCCACCTGGACGCGCCGCGATTCAAAGTCCCGCTCGTTGATGCCGTAATTGCCGATAAGCGGATACGTAGGGACGACGATCTGGCCGGCATACGACGGGTCGGTGAGCATCTCCTGGTAGCCGGTCATCGACGTGTTGAAGACGACCTCGCCGAAGGTCTCTCCCTTGGCGCCAAAGGCACGACCACGGAACACCGAGCCATCTTCAAGCACCAGCAGCGCGGGATTATCCGGCACTGCCGGACTCCCTTGCGTCGTACCTGACAGCGCCACCGACGATCGTCGCCACCACCCGCCCCTTAAGCGTGGCCCCGTCCAGCGGTGTGTTCTTGCCTTTGGAGACAAATTCGGTCGAGTCGACCACCCACTCGGCGTCGGGGTCGAAGATAGTGACGTCGGCCGGGCCCCCCGTCTTCAAAGAGCCGAGGCCCACGCCGAGAAAGTTCGCAGGGGCTGCGGTCAGCCGCTCGATCAGCACTGGCAGCGGCAGCTTTCCTTCATGGACCAGGGCCATAAGCGACCCCAGGGCCGTCTCCAGCACCGAGATCCCGTTGGCTGCTTCCGAAAACGTGGATACCTTCTCGATCGTGGCATGGGGTGCGTGGTCCGTTGCGATGAAGTCTACCGTGCCATCGGCGAGACCCCGCACCAGAGCATCCACGTCCTCCTGCGACCTCAGGGGCGGCGCAACCTTCGCGTTCGTCTCATATGCAGCTAAGGTCAACGGAGAGAACTGCCCGCCATCCCCGCGATCACCGAGCACGGCCTCGTGACCCAGGGTCAGGTGGTGGGGCGTCGCCTCGCAGGTTACGCTGAGCCCTCGCTCCTTGGCCCGCCGCACCATCTCCACCGTTCCGGCAGTGCTCGCGTGGGCGATGTGCAGCCGCCCTCCCGTGGTCTCTGCCAGCAAGATATCCCGCGCCACCATCGCCTCTTCGGCCGAGTTCGGAATGCCCTTCAGTCCCAGGCGGTTGGACACCCAGCCCTCGTTCATGTCGCCGCCGTCGGAGAGGTCGAGCGCCTCACAGTGATTGATGATTGGCAGTCCCAGGGACGTGCTGTAGCTAAGAGCCTGGCGCATCATATTGTCGTCGGAGACCGGATGGCCATCGTCGCTAAAACCGACGACCCCTGCCTGGGCCAACTCACCCATCTCCGAGAGCTGTTTGCCGAGGCTGCCCCGGGTCACCGCGCCGATGGCCATGACCCTGACAAATCCCTCCGAGAGCGCCCTTTCTAACACGAAGTCCACGACCGCGCGCGAATCCATCACTGGGTTGGTATTCGGCATCGCGCAGACCGCCGTGAACCCGCCACGAGCCGCGGCAAGAGTGCCGCTGGCGATGGTCTCCTTGTACTCAAAGCCGGGCTCGCGCAGGTGGCAATGCAGGTCGATGAAACCCGGACTCACCACGAGGCCCGTCGCGTCGATGACCGTCCCGCTCTCCCTGGTCCTCCGCCGACCATAGATGCCCTTCACCACGCCATCGGCCAGGACAACGTCCGCGGTCATGTCGAGATCCTGGCCCGGATCGACGACCCGCCCGCCCTTAATGATGATTGTCTCGCCTTCGCTCAAGACCTTCCGCCCCCAGTCAGTTTCGTGAACGCGCCGGAACCAGCGCAGGCGTAATAATGCCGAACATCAGAGCCATCCGCACCGCGACGCCGTTTGCGACCTGCTCCTCAATTACCGATCTGGGCCCATGGGCGACCTCTGAATCGATCTCGACCCCTTCGTTCATCGGCCCAGGATGCATCACCAGCGCCTCTGGCTTGGCGAGCTCCATCCTCTTGGCGTTGATGCCGTACATCCTGGAGTACTCCCGCAGTGATGGCAGGAATCCCCCACGCTGGCGCTCACTCTGGATGCGCAGCACCATAACCGCGTCCGCACCCTCGATGGCCCGCTCGACGCTTGTCTCGGTCCGGATCGCCGCGAAGGGGTGTCCCTCGGCGGTCCGCTCCCCGTTCACCAGATCGATGGGCATCAGCGTCGGAGGCCCACACAGCACCACCTCGGCCCCGACCGCAGTCAGGCCCCAGAGGTTGGACCGCGCCACACGGCTGTGGAGGATGTCTCCGACAATGGCGACCTTAAGCCCCTCCAACCTGCCCAGCCTGCTACGGAGAGTGTAGAGGTCAAGGAGTGCCTGGGTCGGGTGTGCGTGCGTGCCGTCCCCCGCGTTGATGATGGAGGACTTCAGGTGCCGGGCCAGGAAATGCGGCGCACCAGCATCGGGGTGGCGCACAACGATGATGTCCGCGTTCATGGCCTGCAACGTCAAGGCGGTGTTATACAAAGACTCGCCCTTCTCGACGCTGGTCCCAGAGCCGGTAACATTGATGACATCGGCGCTCAGGACCTTGCCCGCCTGTTCAAAAGACACCCGCGTGCGAGTGCTGGCCTCATGGAAAAGGGTGATGATTGTCTTGCCTCGCAGCGCAGGAACCTTGCGAATGTCCCGTTTCAACACCCCCGCCATAGCCGCGGTGTTGTCCAGCACCTCCGTTATCTCATCCCGCGTGAAGTCGTCGAGGTCCAGAATGTGGCGGCGGCGACTCAGGGTCGGCGAGTTCGCCTGAGCCAAATCGCTGTCCTCCTCCACCGGTCTGGCCTGCGTCATACCTGTCCTCCGCTCGACAGCCGAACCTCGTCCGCACCGTCGATCTCTGAGAGCATGACCTGAACGTCTTCGTCCAGCGAGGTCGGCACGTTCTTGCCGACGTAGTCTGGCCTGATAGGGAGTTGCCGATGGCCCCGGTCTACCAGGACCGCAAGGTGGATCTCTTTAGGGCGACCGAAGTCGTTCAGCGCGTCCATTGCGGCACGGATGGTGCGCCCGGTGAAGAGCACGTCGTCGACGAGGACGACGACGCGGCCCTCGATCGAGACCGGAATGTCCGTGGGTTTCATCGGTCGACGTGCCAGGGAGATGTCGTCGCGATAGAATCCGATGTCCAGTTCCCCCACCGGGGTGGAGGATCGCTCGAACTGCTTGATGAGGCTCGCCAGCCGCCTTGCCAGCGGGACCCCTCTAGTGTGAAGCCCGATCAACACCAGTCCATCAGCGCCCCCATTCCTCTCGAGTACCTCGTGGGCAACTCGAGTCAGGGCCCGCCTGATCTCGTCTGGTTCCAAAATGGTCCTGGACAAAAAAACCCCTTGCCGCATTGCTGGCAAGAGGTCGAAACCTAGCGCCCGTCCCGCTGGAACGGAGGCCCATGAATTTCGCACCTTGCCAGCCTCACAGGACTGACTTAAAGGGCATCTCTGATGTTGTAGGCATTGTATCGCTCCGGGCCGACGGTTTCAAGGGTTTGGCCTGGGCAATCCAGGAACGTGGATGCCCTATTTCACCACCGGAATCTACCTTGACGGACCGATCGGCTCACGAATAAGATGGCCTTAGTTCTCGAGCGGGTGAGGCCTCGTGGGCCCCAAGGAGCCCAATGAATCCAACAAGGCCGGCAGCTCGCCTAGAGTCCGCCGGAGGAGTCGTGTACCGGGAGGGGCCAGGCGGGACCGAAGTGCTCCTGTGCGGCCGAACCTCTCAGAGCCTCTGGGCTTTGCCAAAGGGAATGCCTGAGGTAGGCGAGACGCGTGAGCAGACCGCCCTTCGCGAGGTCTCCGAGGAGACCGGGCTGGAGGCGGTCATCCGCGAATACATTTGCGACATCGAATACTGGTTTTTTCTTACCGGTGGCGAACGCTGCCACAAAACCGTCTACTACTACCTAATGACACACACCGGCGGAGACATCTCCCGCCACGACAGCGAGTTCGACGATGTCCAATGGTTCCCTGCGCTCGACGCGCTCGGAACCATGACACACCAGAATGAGGTAAGGGTAGTTGAAAAGGGCCTTTCCATGGTCGCGGGGCAAACCTGAACTGGATCAGGACGGAGCGGTGATAATCCGTGGCGACCTAGCGGTCATCAGGGAAAAGCGCATTGAGGACGCCCCGGACGACTATTCGTGGCGCGTAGATGACGAGTTGGCTCGTCTCGACGCGACGCGCCCCATCCGGATGTCCTTCGAGGATTTCCTGAGATACTCACGGGACGAGCTCGTCTACACGAGCAGCACGTCCAAACGGCTGGCTATCGATACCCACGACGGCAAGCACATCGGCAACTGCATGTACTACGACATAGATCAGCGTCGTAAGCGGACCGAACTGGGAATCATGATCGGTGACCGGGACTATTGGGGCGGTGGGTACGGAACGAACGCTGTCGACTCTCTCCTGGCGCACATCTTCACGACCACCCCGATGGAGTTTGTCTACCTGCACACCCTGGACTGGAACCAGCGTGCCCGTTTCAGCTTCGCCAAATCGGGATTTCGTGAGATCAAACAGTTGAGGCGCAGCGGGCTCGACTTCATATACATGGAAATCGCCCGGAGAGAGTGGGAGGAGCGCCAACCCCCGCCCCTGCCATCCAACGACTCCGACGATGCGGAAGGCCCGGCGTAGTTCGGCGACCTCACTTGGGATCGTTCCCCTAGGTTCATTCCACACCTGTATCAGACCACCGGTCCGTTTCGTTGACACCCCGCCGCCGCCTTTGCTACTCTCGACTCCACTCCTATAGTGATGCTATCGATGCGGGTGCCACGTACCCTGGCAAAGATGACGACGGAGGCCGTGCGTTACGGATCTTCGTTCTCTGGCAAGGATGACGATGATACTGGTCACCGGGGCCACCGGATTTGTCGGCCGGCGGGTCGTAGCGGCCCTTGCCGCTCAGGGCAGATCCGTACGGACCCTCGTTCACTCCACATCCCATGCGCATGCGCTGCCCGATTATCAGGGCGACACCGTAGAGGGCGATGTTCTTTCACCGGCTACTCTCGAGAGGGCATGCGAAGGGGTCGAAGCCGTCATCCACCTGGCCGCTGTCATCCGAGAGAGGCGAGGGGCCAGCTACCAGCAGATCAACAACCAGGGCACGCAGAATATCCTGGGGGCGGCTGAGGCCGCGGGGGTGCGCAAATTCGTGCACGCCAGCACTGTCGGCGCCACGTCCGACCCAGGCATACCGTACCTGTACTCCCGGTGGATGGCCGAACAGGAAGTGGAGAGCAGCGGGGTTCCCCACACGATAGTGCGCTTCTCGGTGGGCTTCGGCGAAGGCGACGAGTTCTTCAATACGATAGCCGCGCTGGTGAAAGTCGCCCCCATAGTGCCGGTGGCCGGCGATGGCAAAGCGCTCTTCCAACCAATAGCTGTAGAAGACGCCGCCAGATGCTTGGTCACCACCCTCGACTCGGAGGTTCTGGCGGGCCAGACGATCGAGGCCGGCGGACCCGTCTTGCTCACCTACGACGAAATTGTGGATTTGATAGCCGAGACCCTGGGCGCGAAGATCAAGAAGCTGCACGCGCCGATGGGCGTGATGTCCGCGGTCGCCGCACTTCTGGAGGCCATGACGCCCCGGCCACCCGTGACCCCCGGACAGCTCAAAATGCTGCGCGGCAACAGTACCACAGACCTGGCATCCGTCGAGACCCACTTCGGGTTCGTGCCGCGATCCCCGCGAGACAACATCGACTACATCAAGCGTATTGGTCTGATGGACGCTATGAAGATCAGCATGGGCTTCATGCCAAGTAACGTGCGAGACCACTGACCCGTGCCTGAAACGACGAACACAACGTACGAGCAAGCGGTCGACCGGCTCATGAGCCTCGCCGACTTCGAACGAGGCACCCACAGCCCCGGCCACGGCACCTTCCACCTGCAGCGCATGACGCTGCTGCTTGACCGCCTAGGCAATCCGCACCTGTCCGTCCCGACCGTCCATATTGCTGGCACGAAGGGCAAGGGAAGCACGGCGGCGATGATCACAGCGATCCTGACCGCGCAAGGGTACAAGACAGGTCTCTATACGTCGCCGGCACTGCACAGCGTCGTGGAGCGGATCAGGGTCGGGCTCGAGCCCATCGCAAAGGCCGATTTCGCCGCCCTCGTAGAGCGCATATGGCCTGATGCAGGGCGGGTCGCGGAGAATGGCGACCACGGCGACGTTACCTTCTTCGAGTTCATCACGGCAATGGCGTTCCTGCACTTCGCCCAATTAGGTGCTGACTTCCAGGTCATAGAGGTTGGCCTCGGTGGACGGTTGGACGCCACAAACGTTGTGAGCCCGGCCGTGAGCGTCATCACGCCTATCATGCTCGATCACGTGGCGATCCTTGGCGACACGGTCGAGCTGATCGCGGCCGAGAAGGCCGGAATCATCAAGCAAGGGGTCCCCGTGGTGACGGCGCCCCAGGTACCAGCCGCTCTGGACGTCTTCATCCGGGTTGCAGTTGAACGCGGCGCACGCCTGGTCCGGGTCGGCGACGATGTCCAATGGCAGGAACGAGAATCGGGCCTGGATGGCCAGTCCTTTGATATCAGCGGCAGTCTCGATGTCTACAAGATTCAGACGAGCCTCATCGGCAGCTTTCAGCAGGAGAACGCGGCCACGGCAGTAGCCGCGGTGGAAACCCTGGCTGAAGGTGGCGTCGCCATCTCGACGAGGGGCATCGTAGATGGCCTTGCGGCGGTAAAATGGCCGGGTCGGTTGCAGGTGCTGTCCAACCAGG
>CAJWER010000150.1 GCA_913030785.1 uncultured Chloroflexota bacterium
GTATGGTCTGCTCCAGGATGGAGCTTGGCCTCGGCGAAGACCACGACGGCATCCTCGTACTCGACGCCGCCGCCGTCGTTGGGACGTCCCTGGTCGACTACCTGGGTGATGCGGTCCTGGACGCCGACGTAACACCGAACCGACCCGACTGTCTTTCCATGCTGGGCATCGCACGCGAGGTGGCGGCCATCACCGGGGAGACCGCCACGGAGCCCGACCTGTCCTTCCCAGAGGACGGCCCGCCCATAGCTGAGCGCGTCACCGTTGAGCTTGCCGACCCCGAGCTTTGCCAGCGATACACTGCCGGTCTGGTCACGGGCATCACCGTTGGCCCGTCCCCCGAATGGCTCCAGAAGGCCCTGAGCGCGGCGGGACTGCGCCCAATCAATAACATTGTCGATGTGACCAACTACGTAATGCTCGAGTACGGGCAGCCGCTGCACGCATTCGACTTCGACACCCTGAAGGACGGCAAAGTGGTCGTGAGGCAGGCGCGGGACGGCGAGACGCTGGCGGCGCTGGACGACCAGACCCACAAGCTACGCTCCCCGATGCTCGTCATAGCGGATTCGACCGACGTCATTGCACTAGCTGGCGTGATAGGCGGCGTCCCCACGAGCGTCACCGATGGCACGAAAAATATCCTGCTGGAGTCCGCGAGCTTCGACCGTATCAACACCTACCGGACTCGCAAGGCCATTGGCGATGGCACGGACGCCTCGTACCGATTCGAGCGAGGCGTCCGGCTGGCCCTGGCGCCAAAGGCACTGCGCCGTGCGATCGGGCTCATCCTGAAGGTCGCCGGAGGAACTGCCGCGACCGGTATAGTGGACGTGTACCCGGAACCCGAACCTGAGCAGACCCTGAGGCTTTCCGGTAACCGAATGAGGCAGGTACTCGGAGTCGAACTCTCCATGGACGACGCGGTCCGGACGCTCGGCTCCCTGGGCTTTGATCGTATCGAAGGCGACAGCACCACGGCAGATCAAGCGCTTGTGAAAATCCCCTATTGGCGCTCCGACGTTTCGATCGAGGACGATTTGATCGAGGAAGTCGCCAGGATCATCGGCTACGACTCCATTCCAACGACAATGATGGCGACGCCGATACCCCACCACGATCCTCAACCCCAGCGGGTGTTGAGAGAGCGAGTGAGGGATGCTCTAGCTGCCTCCGGCATGACCGAAGTGATCACGTATCCGCTTACGGATCGCGAGACCCTGGAACTGGTAGGAGGTTTGCCCGGCGATGAACTGCCGCTGGAGATCGCTAACCCGATGAACAGCCAAGAGCGTCTCCTCAGGACCTCGTTGCGGGGCGCCGTTCTACGTGCACTCGGAGACAACCGGCGAGTCTCCCAGACCGCCGGGCTGCGACTATTCGAGATCGGAAGAGTGTTCCTGCCGCAAGAAGAGGCGCGAGGGAGAGACCTGCCTCACGAAAAGGAGCGCATCGTGGGGGTGGTGTCCGGCCCTCGCAACTCGGCGTCATGGTTGGCAGCCGAGGACAAGATGGACTTCTTCGACGCCAAGGGTGTGTTGCAGTCGATCTTCGCCCAGATCGGCGCGATTGAGACCTACGAGCGGTCCACTGATCCAGCAATGCACCCCGGCAAGACTGCAAGCCTCATGTGCTCGGGTGTGGAGATCGGAATCATCGGCGAGGTGCACCCGCAGGTCCTGGAGAAATTCGACCTCGAAGGGCATCCAGTGGCGATGTTCGAAATCGACCTGGAGTCGCTCCTCACCGCGGTCGGGAGGACAAGAGACGGATACGCGGCTGCGAGTAGATTCCCCGAATCGGAAAGGGACCTGGCTCTGCTTGTTGACGCCGACGTGCAGTCGTCGCGCATCCAACATATAATTCGCCGCCACAAGCTTGTGAAAGCCAGCACGCCGTTCGACGTCTACTCTGGTGAGGGCGTGCCGGAGGGCAAGAGGTCCATCGCCTATCGGATCACATTCCAGTCCGACAGGTCCACCCTGACCACCGAGATGGTAGATCGTGCCCAGGGTGATATCCTGAGGCAACTTCAGCGACAGCTAGGTGCCGAGCTGCGAACGTAGCGCTACGTTCGCAGCTCGCGCTATGTTGAGCTGGGTTGGGCATGCCGATGGGCAGGACAATCTGACGGGTGTGCGTGAAGATGAGGTGTGCAGAGGGGCGGAGCCCCGCCGCCTGCCCTGAGCCCGTCGAAGGGCTGGAAGTCTGAGGGTGTACTTCAGAATACCCTGATATTTTTCCTTTTTGCTTCTCTTGGGAATCAAAGCACCGACCCGTCGGGAGTAAGACCTGAAAGAGCACGAACATATACACCGGCATGACCACGAGTCGATGTTGAGCGTCGAGGAGGCCCTCGAGCGGATCCTGGCCTTCTTCCATGTTCTCGAACCGGAGCGTAAACCTATCCTCGACGCCCTGGGCCAGGTACTGGCAGAGGACATCGAGGGCCGCTTCGACATTCCTCCTCTGGCCAACTCGGCTATGGACGGATACGCTGTCCAGGCCACCAGCGTTGCTGGGGCTTCCCCGGAACACCCCATGAACCTTCGCGTCACCGGCACCGTTGCCGCGGGTCACCTTCCGACCGTTGCGGTCGAGGCCGGGACCGCCGTTCGCATCATGACCGGCGCACCCATACCCGATGGCGCTGATGCCGTCGTGCCCTTCGAGGACACCGATGAGGTGGAGCGTCGAGCCTCATCGGTGTCCATGGACACGATCGGGGTAAACGTGGCTGCGCCCATCGGCGCGAACGTCCGCCCGGCTGGCCAGGATGTCAGGGCTGGACAGCAGGTCCTGCAAAAGGGCGCCGTGCTTCGAGCCCAGGAGATCGGTGTACTTGCCTCCATGGGCTACGGTGAAGTAAGTGTCATCCGCAGGCCCGTCGTCTCCATCCTGGCCACCGGCGACGAGCTGGTCGACCCGGCTGGTGAGCCACGGCCCGGAGGGATTTACGACAGTAACAGCTACAGCATCGCGTCCGCCGTAAGGCAAGCCGGCGGCGTGCCGCACCTTCTAGGCATAGCTGGCGACAACGTCGAGGCCATTGGCGAGATGCTCAAGCAAGGCCTGGCTTCTGATATACTCATCACCTCCGCTGGCGTCTCCAAGGGCGACTACGATGTTGTCAAAGACGTGTTGGCCCGCCAGGGCGATATTTCATTCTGGTCTGTACGCATGAGACCGGCCAAACCAATCGCCTTCGGAACGCTCGCCGGTCCAGATGGCAGGCGTGTGCCGCACCTGGGACTTCCCGGCAATCCGGTCAGCACGCTGGTCGGCTTCGAGCAGTTCGGTCGCCCGGCAATCGTCAAGATGCTTGGAAAGGGCGGTTCACCGCGATCGACGGTTCAGGCCATCTTGGAACAGGATATCGACAACTACGATGGTCGCCGGGTCTACGCCAGGGTCAAGGTTGTCAAAAGAGAGGGCGTCTACTACGCCAAGTTGACCGGTCACCAGAGTTCGAATCTACTGACCTCGATGACCAGGGCAAACGGCCTGGCGATCTGCCCGGAAGACACCTCTGTCAAGAAGGCAGGTGAACAGGTCACTGTTCAGATGATAGACTGGCCGGAGAACGTCTTTTGACCGGTCCATCTGAAAGAAACCGTATTGGATCATGAAAACGGGTCGGAAGACACAAGGGAGAGTAGGTAAATGGAAGAAGAGATCGCTGCTACGGGTCCCAGTTACTACATTGATCTTGATGGTGCCGAGCAAGGTCGATCGATGGTGGCCATCGTAGCCGCAAGGAAGTGCTACGAGCACCGGTCTGTCGCTGACAGCACCGGAGACTCGAAGCCGGAGGAGCACGTCAAAGAGATTGCAGGGCATTGCGCAGACACAGCCGACTACCTGCTCCCCGATACCACGCTCAAGGAGGCTATATTCAGGGTGCTTCTGGCCGGCGGGAACAAAGAGACGACCGCGGAGGAAGTCAGCCAGGGCCTCGAGGCTCGATGGGCGATGAGCTCATACCCCAGGAACATCTCGCCGGATGTTGTCGGCAAATTGCTTGCAAACAGCGACAACTACGGAATAGTGGAGGTCGAGGAGCCGGAGCCCCCGGCCGAGATCGCGCCGACAGCCGTCGAGGCTGCCGATTAAGAAGTAGGTGCGGACGAAGAAGAAGTTGTCGAGGCGTCGGATGACAAAGAAAGCGACGCGATAGCGGAGTAGGAACGGGAGGATGGCGGTTCACCGACCCCTGACCGCTATGGCCAGGGTCGGCGAAGACCTAGAGACTAGGCCTCATCTTTATCAGCCCGTGGCTTGCGCTTCTTCTTTACCACCTCGACCTCAGTTGGGGTATGAATCGCGCCAGATATGCCAATCGACTTTTCTGGCTTCTTCTTCGGGGTTTTCTTCTCTCGACCGCCGGCGTGTCCTCTGGGCATAGCTCCACCTTCCCTTTGGTGTCCGCTGCTCTGTATCTGTCTCCACAAATCTTAGAGCAACCGGCCTCCACCTGTAAAGTCTTCCCCGAGGTCTGGGAAATTCGTTCCCTAGCTCAAAAGGCGCGCAGACGGGCATCTCCTCACCGGTACGAAGTTGTGTTGGGAAACTGGTGTGATTATAATCTGCGGCAGCTTTCATACTAAAGGAGTTTCCAGATGGCTGAGGCTCTGGCATACTTCCGCGGCGGGTACGTCCCGCTCGCGGACGCGAACGTCAACATAACCACCCACGCACTCCACTATGGGACTGCGGTATTCGAAGGCATCCGTGGAAATTGGAACGAAACCAAGGGTGAGATGCACATCTTCCGGGCCAAAGATCACTATGAGCGCCTTCTGCAGGGCTGCAAGATAATGCTTCTGGACATTCCCTACTCTGCGGACGAACTGATGGACATCACCATCGAGCTCCTCAAGCGCACCGGTTATCGTGAGGACGTCTACATACGGCCCATCGCCTACAAGAGCGAGGAGCTGGTGGCGAACCTCATGCTTCACAAGCTCTCCAGCGACTTCGCCCTGATCATTGTGCCCTTCGGCGCCTACATCAAGGCCGACGGGGCAATCCGATGCTGCACCTCTTCCTGGAGGCGCATCGACGACACCGTAATCCCGTCTCGAGTGAAGATTGCCGGGCACTACGTCAACAGCATCCTAGCTAAGACCGAAGCTGTGCTTGGCGGCTTCGACGAGGCCATCTTCATGAACCAGGACGGCAGCGTCTCAGAGGGTTCGGGAGAGAATATCTTCGTTGTCAGTAAGGGTGAAATTCATACACCGCTGGTCTCCGAAAACAACCTCACTGGCATCACACGCGATTGCGCGTGGACCCTCGCTGAACGTGAATTGGACATTAAGATCGTGGAGCGGCGCATCAGGCGCTCTGAGCTATACCTGGCCGACGAGGTCTTCCTCACCGGCACGGCGGCTCACATCACCCCGGTGGGCGAACTCGATAATCGACCAATCGGCAACGGGGGCATCGGTCCCATTACACAAAAGCTCCGCGATCTGTACCTCAATCTTATTCGCGGCGACAATCCAAAATACGAGCACTGGACCACAGTCGTTACACCGGGAAGAGGCTAGCTTTCTGCTAGCAGGTGGCCGACCCCGGGGCAAACGGCCAATCAGTTGGGTGAATACACGGCCCCATGAACACAAACGCGATCGACTACTACATTGCGGTCACGGTGTCGGCGATCGGGGTGTTGCAGTTGGCCGCCAGTTTTGGCGGATTGCGTGGCCTCCTTTTCCTCACCTCTCCGTTGGCCACACGCCTCATCGGATTGCTTCTACCCCTGGCCAGCATTGTGTGGTTCTTCGCCACAGGCACCCGCAACATCAGCGATCATCTCGGCGGATTGGATTCCAACCAGGTCGCACTCCTGTTCTTCCTGGGGAACCTCACCGCCTGGGTACTGACCGTCACCGTCACCTCAATAGTGAACTCGGGGCGACTTACAGACCCCCAGCAAGTTGCTGGGCTCAGCAGACTGGGTAGCGACACATTTTACAGGGCGCTACGTCACAGCGTCCGCCGATGGACACGTGAATGGCGAACCTTGATGAAGCCATATTTCTCCGAATAAACGGCTGGGTCGGGTCGGTACCTGCCCTGGACCATATGGTCGGCTGGTTGGTCAGCGACTACCTGGTATCCACGGTTCTGGGGTTCTCTCTGGTCGTCCTGTGGCTGGCCGGCCGAGATGACGAGACCCGCATGAGGAACCAGGTTGGCGTCCTGATGGCCCTTGTGGGAATGGCCCTGGCGAGTTGGCTGGTTTTCGTCAGCAACGGACTATTCTTCCGTGAGCGGCCCTTCATAGACCTTGACGTCAACCTGCTCTTCTACAGGCCGACGGATTCGTCGATGCCTGCGAACTCGGCGGCTGCCTTCTTTGGGATCGCCTCCGCGATCTGGTGGGTCAACCGAAGGGCCGGAATGGCGCTTCTGGCTGTCGCTGGTCTCCACGCCTTCCTCCGGGTCTACACGGGCGTACACTACCCGTCGGATGTCGTTGTAGGCGCCCTCATCGGCGTGGTGGGTGTCGCGTCAGCCTACCGCCTCAAGGGCCTGGTAGACCCGTTGCCCGCCATGGCGGTTAAGGCCGCACGAATCCTATGCCTCGCCTAGGTGGTGCTGCCCACGCTGGGTTGGGTGGGGAAGGTAATGTCCAGGGGCTAGGTGTTGCCGGAAATTTAGATGTGCGAGGGCATATAGCCTCAATGCTGGGAGTGTGAGGGCGTCCTCACGATAGCCACCAGTCTTGTTAATAAGGGGTGTGCAGAGGGGCATGGCCCCTTTGCCGGGAGTGTGAGGGTGTCCCTCACATACAACCATTATTCTTTTCTTAAACCAAATCGAGGGGTGAGCAAGATGGCCGAAACGGTTTTCCAGGTGTCTCGGTAACACATGTACTTCAACATGAGATTGTTCGGGCTATCAAAAGGTCTTCGACCCAGAATAGCCCTCGCCGCCATTGTAGGCATGCTGGCCCTAGCTGCTGGCGTAGCCCGCCTGGCCCTCACGGGCTGGCTAATAGGTCGCGTCTTCCAGGGCGACGGCCTGTCGTCCCTGGCGCTCCCTCTCGTCGTTCTCGGCGTCCTCATCGCCGTTCGCGGGCAGCTCCAGTATTTACGCGACTCTGTTAGCCACAGCACGGCTACCCGAACCAAGATCGAGATCCGCCGTCAGCTCTACTCGCATATCCTGGACCTCGGACCTGC
>CAJWER010000151.1 GCA_913030785.1 uncultured Chloroflexota bacterium
TGGAGCACACCATCACCGCGCCCACCGACGGTGTGCTGGTCGAACTCAATGTCGAACCCGGCCGCCAGGTCGAGGTCGGCTCCATACTGGCCCGGGTCGACGCCGGGGACAACGAGAAGGAGATCCCGTGAGCGGTTTCATCGAGACCGAAGAACAGCAGGCACTGCGCAAGGCGGTGGCCGCGATGGCCGCCAACTACGGCCAGGACTACTACCTGGAGAAGGCCCGAACATTCCAGGAAATGGGCGCGGACAGCCTCTGTATCAAGGACATGGCTGGACTACTGGCGCCCTTTGACGCGTTCGAACTGATCTCAGCGCTAAAGCAAGCAGTCGATGTGCCCATACAACTGCACACCCACTACACGTCCGGCATGGCCTCTATGACCTGTCTCAAAGCCATAGAGGCAGGGGTAGATGTCATTGATACGTGTCTCGCGCCCCTTGCGCTCAGGACCGCCCAGCCTGCCATCGAGCCGCTAGTGACAGCACTGGCTGGCACCGATCACGACACAGGCCTGGACATGGATAAGCTGCTGGAGGCCGGAGACTATCTGGAAACGATTCTTCCGAAGTACGCCGATGAGTTGGAGACCCCCAGGGTCGCAGTCATCGACGCCCGCGTCCTGAGCCACCAGATACCTGGCGGCATGATTAGCAACCTGGTGTCCCAACTCCGCGGGATGGACGCCATCGACCGGCTCCCTGAGGTGTTGGAAGAGATCGTCCGGACACGCAAGGACATGGGCTACCCACCGCTGGTAACACCGATGAGCCAGATGGTCGGGACCCAGTCCGTGTCCAACGTGCTGGCAGGGCGATATAAGGTAGTCAGCGAGGAGATCAAGGACTATGCCCTGGGTCTGTACGGGCGCGCTCCAGCGCCTTTGGATCCCGAAGCAGTCGAGCAGGTATTGAAGCATAGAGAAGGCACTGTGATCACGGGCAGGCCCGCCGACCTCATCGAACCTGAACTACAGGCGGCCAAGAACGCCGTAGCTGAGATATCCGACGACATCGACGACGTGCTGATCTACGCCCTCTACCCTGCCACGGGCATGAAGTTCCTGCGAATCAAACACGGCCTCGACCCTGTCCCCGATGAAATGAAGCCGAAATCGGCGGAGCGGGTCCAAGCTGCGAACCAGGTCAAGGTCGCGCCTGGTTCTCCGGCTCCCACGAAGATTGTCAAGAGCCGCGCTTACGATATCCACGTCGGAGAGCGCTACTTCCGCGTGGAAGTTGACGCAGCGGACTCGACGCGACCCGCCAACAACTCAGCCAATTCGGCGCGTCCAGGTGCATTAGCCGGCCCGACCCTCGAGGAGGTCACCGTGCTGGCGCCGATGCCAGGCATCATCTCCAGCTACGCTGTGGAGATAGGTGCGCAGGTTGGCGATGGCGACACCGTGGTCATTCTCGAGGCAATGAAGATGGAGAATGCCCTGGCGTCACCCGGGTCAGGCTCCGTTAAGGCCTTCCCATTTCCGGAGGGCGCAACTGTGAAGAAAGGCGACGTGCTGGCGATCATCACCCCGTAACAAGAGGTGCTTTGAGTCGCGTCTGATTCTTGTAGTAGCGCCCCATAGAAAATGCCGTTGAAGGGAGACTCACGTTGGTAGACACCAAGGCAATAGAAGCCGCCAAAGAACAATTTGGCAAGGTTCTGGAACAGCAGCTCGAACGGGTCGAGCGAATAAAGATAGAGGCCGACTGGACCGACTATTCCGCTCTCAAGCCAATCGTCATCGGCATGATTGGAGGAGACGGCATCGGCCCGACCATAAGCGCTGCCACACAGCGAGTCCTCGAGCTTCTGTTGAAGGACCACGTCGCATCGGGGAAGGTCCAATTCAAGACAATTGAAGGGCTGACCATCGAGAACCGCGCTGCAAAATTGCAGTCGATCCCCGATGATGTCCTGGCCGAAATCAAGACCTGCCACGTCACCTTGAAGGGCCCCACCCACACCCCAGAAAAGGGAGACGGCTGGCCCAACATTGAGTCCGCCAACGTACGAATGCGCAAGGAACTGGACCTGTTCGCCAACGTCAGGCCGGTCCAGATTCCCAAAGAGGGCATCGACTGGACGTTCTATCGCGAGAACACCGAGGATCTGTACGCGGTGGGTAGCCAGGGCGTCAACGTCACAGACGATCTAGCAATCGACTTCCGGGTCATCACTAGCCCGGGTTCGGAGCGCATCATCGAAGCCGCTTTCGCCCACGCCAAGCGGACGGGCAAGACCAGCGTCACGGTCGTCACAAAGGCCAACGTCGTCAAGACAACAGACGGCAAGTTCCTCGACATCGCAGCCAAGGTTTCCGAACGCTATCCTGGGATCTCCTGGGAAGGCTGGTACATCGACATCATGACAGCGAAACTGCTGGACCCCAAGCGCCGCACCGACTTCCAGGTGCTGGTGCTTCCAAACCTGTACGGCGACATCCTCACGGACGAGGCTGCCGAGATCCAGGGCGGCGTGGGCACAGCCGGCAGCGCCAACATCGGCAAGGTCTACGCTATGTTCGAGGCCATCCACGGCTCTGCCCCACGAATGGTGAAAGAGGGCCGCGACAGGTACGCCGACCCATCGTCGCTGTTGAGAGCAGGAGCCATGTTGCTGGACCACATCGGGTTCAACGACCTCGGCTCCAAGCTCTCCAAGGCCATCGAGGTCTGTGGCATGTTCGAGCAGAGGCTCAAGATGACCGGGCGAGACACAGGCGCCGACTGCGACGAGTTCGGAGATTACATCCTGGAAACCGTCGCGAACCCGTCCCTCGAAGAGCGCTGGGCAGCTTACACTGGCGTCTAAGAGCAACGGATTAAGAGCGCGAGTCCAAGAGGGACTGAAAACGATGACCACAAGTCGCTGCCTCAGAGCCACGGCAAAAGGAGTCGAGTTGCAATGCGCAAGAAGGTGACAGTTGTCGGGACAGGGAACGTGGGAGCGACAACGGCCCAGCGGATATTCGATAAGGGACACGCAGATGTTGTCCTCGTAGACATTGTGGAGGGACTGCCCCAGGGCAAGGCCCTGGACATGCTGGAGTCCGGACCGGTCACTGGCAGTGATGCCTCGGTGATCGGCACGAACAACTACGAAGAGACCGCGGGCTCCGATGTAGCCGTGATAACCTCCGGCATCGCCAGGAAGCCCGGGATGTCTCGCGACGACCTGCTGCTAACCAACATGAAAATAGTGACCAGCGTGGTCACAGAGATCGCGAAATACTCTCCGGATTGCGTGTTGTTGCCTGTAACGAACCCGCTCGACGCCATGGCCCAACGCGCTTTCCAGGTTACCGGATTCCCGAAGGAGCGCGTGGTAGGGATGGCCGGCATCCTCGACACAGCGCGCTTCCGCACCTTCCTGGCCGCAGAGCTAGATGTCTCGGTCGAAGCGGTCTCCGCGTGGGTACTGGGTGGCCACGGCGATACCATGGTGCCTATCGTGGGCAGCACACTCATCGGCGGCGTACCTGTCACGAAGCTGATCGCGAAGGATAGGCTGGACGAGATCGTGCAGCGGACCCAGGACGGAGGCGCGGAAATCGTGGGCCTACTCAAGACAGGCAGCGCCTATTACGCACCTTCGGCAGCCATCGCACAGATGGTCGAGTCCATTCTGTTAGACCGCAAGCAGGTCCTCCCCTGCACCGTTTATTTGGAGGGCGAATACGGCGTTGATGGCCTGTTCGTCGGGGTACCGGTCAAGCTGGGGGCTGGGGGTGTCGAAGAGATCATCGAATTCGATCTCACCGACTCCGAGACCAAGGCCCTACAGGGCTCCGCCAACTCGGTCCGGGAGCTGATCGACGTGATGGCGAAGGCTTAGTCCCACCGCTATACCAAGAACCAGGCCGAACCAAACACCAATGCGGCAGCGTCCCTGACCTTTCCGAAGGGTTTGGGACGCTGTGCAACCGCTACTCGAGGCCATTTGGCCTATCCCTGCATAGAGGCACTGACACAATGGGTGAGTTGACACTAACCGCTGGCGTGGCTCGCATAGACATCACCCCGCCGGTCGGATTTCGAATGCAAGGTCTGATGCGACGCTCCGGTCCATCGGTGGGCGTCGAATCGCCGTTGCACGCCACCGCCCTGGTATTAGCCGACGAGGAGACCAAGGTCGTCGTGGTCGACTGCGACCTGATCGGCCTGGACTTGCCTCTGGCAAACACGATTCGACAGGCCATCGGCGACCGGGTCCAGACCCACGCCCACAACGTCATGGTCGGATGTACCCACACCCACAACGGCCCCTGCACATCACGAGGGAACCTGGGCGGCCCGCACCATGCCGCGCCCAGGCCCGGCGAGATTGAGGCCCTGGACGAGTACATCGACGACCTTGTGGTCCGCCTCGCCAGACTGGCCGGCGACGCCGACGACAAGCGCTCCCCTGCGCGATCTGCCACCGGGCGCGGTCGCGCCGCCGTGAGTATCAACCGCGAGGAATTGGCAGGCGATGGTCGCGTGTTGGTGGGCCGGAACCCGGACGGCCCGACGGACCAGACGGTCGACGTAATGCGCATCGACAATCTCGAAGGCCATCCCATCGCAGTACTAACGGGCTACGCGGCTCATCCGGTCGTCATGGGGATGAATGATCTGCTCATCAGCCCGGACTTCCCAGGCGTCGTGCGTAGAACTGTCGAGAAGGTGACCGGCGCTACATGCCTCTACATGACCGGGGCGGCGGGCAACCAGGCAACCATATCTTTCCTCCAGGACGATTGGGGCGAGCAGGAGCGGATAGGCGGGATCGTCGGGAGCGAGGCTGCACGGCTGTTTTTCGAGATAGAGACGCGACCCCACGAAGTGGTCCGGGATGTCGGCGCATCCCTCGCCAACCTCGCCCTCTATCACAAGTCTTTTCGAGATGGCCCGACCCATCGCATCCTGAAGGCGGCTCGCCGCGAGGCCACGGTTCCGCTCCAACCTCTGCCGTCGCTTGAAGAAGCCAAGAGCGCCCTGGACGAGGCAACCAAAACCCTCATCGATATGAAAAGTCGCCAGGTACCCCCCGACGATCGTTACCCTGCACTGCTGGTCAAGGTGTGGGCGGAGCGCGTCCTGGACAAGGTTAAGGCAGGCCAAACAGAGGCGTCGCTCTCCTTCGACATTACCGGCTTCCGCCTCGATGATTTCGTACTCGTGGGCATGCCGGGAGAACCCTTCGTCGAGATCGGGCTGGCCGTCAAGGAGCTGTCTCAGGCCAAACACACGATGTTTGCGGGCTATTGCAACGGCACCATGGCCTACTGGCCAACGCCCGACACCGTCGCGAACGGCGGAATGGCTGTCGAAGCCGCGGTCAAGACATACGGCAATCCGACACCGCCCGTGTCTGAGACAGTCGCCCTACTTGTCACGCAATTCAGCCAGCTGCTCAAAGACCTGGACGCATAGGCATTTTCAATCGGATTGATTGACCGACAATTATGTAAGTGCTATCTCACGTAAGGTCTTGGAGCCCAGTAGAAAGCAACGAAAACTCAGCACGAGGAGACCTTTACATACCGTCTCCGTGGCCTCCGCAAGGCTCCCATCCATCACGAAGGACATGATCGTAGAGTGCCCATCGTCTGAGACCATAGATGGATCGGCGATCTGGTAGAAGTTGAATCCGCTCTCGACCACATCCGAGCCAAGGCCCATGATCTCCCCGCCGTTCACCACCGCCACAAAACGCCCGTCATCGACCACAATGTCCTCGGACCGAACGATAACGACCTCATTGGCCTTTCGCAGGTCCCGAAAGCGCTCCTCCATGAGGGCAAAGCCCTGTTCGGATTCAGGCTGATTGGTGAACTTGAATTCGGTGGTCAGCGCATCCTGCAGCCAGGCCCCGCTAAACGCGACCGCGCCTGCAATCAGAACAAGCCACACGGCGACAACGATCCACGGCCTGCGACCGCTCGTTCGGGCTAGGGCCTCAGTGGACAGGTTCACATTGACGGTTGCTGCTCCTGCAATCCGACTACTCGCTGCATCCTAGTCCCCGGCTGGAACCGGGTCGGTCTCGACGGAGCTCGATCCACGCCGAAAGATTCGACTGGCCGTGTCAGGGATGCTCTGGTGCATAAATGTGTACACGACGGGCACTACAACCAGCGTCAACACCATCGAACTGACCAACCCGCCGATAACGACGGTGGCCAACTCTGCGCCGATAATTCCACCGCTCTTGGTGGTGAAGGCGGCAAGTGGCAATAGTGCGAAGGATGTCGTGAACCCCGTCATAAGTATGGGACGCAAACGTACCGCACCAGCTTGAACCAGGGCGTCGTGCACCCCCAATCCACGCTCCCTTAGTTGCTCTACGAAGGCGATAAGCACGATGGCATTGGTGACCACGATTCCCACTAGCAGCAAGAACCCCATCATCGCCGGGAGCCCCAGGGTCCTGCCGGTGATCGCCAGCGCAGCCAGAGCTCCAATGACGGCCAGTGGCAGGCTCATGACGATTACGAATGGGTTACGCAGCGCTCCAAGACTGGCCGCCATCACCAGGTAGACCAGCACCACGCCCACGGCCATCGCCAGGCCGATATCTCGGAACCCCTCCTCCACATCGGCGAAAATCCCGCCGGCGGAGACCTCTACCCCATCCGGCAAGTCCATCGAGTCGATACGCTGCTGTACGAGCCTGCCCATCGACTGGGTGTCCTCGGCGGTGATGGTGCCCTTGATATTCGCCGAGCGACGCCCATCAAACCGGCTGATGGATACCGGGCCCTGTTCCAGGGCCACGTTGGCAATGTCTCCAAGTCTTGCCGAGCCCATCGGCCCCGAGACCTCCAGGTCTCGGATTTTGTCAATGCGGTCGGCATCCTCAGGGCGCCCCCGCAGAACGACATCCAGAGGACTATCGTTGAGGTGAAGCTGCGTGACCCTACGGCCAACCATAAACTGGTTCACCTGAAACGCCACTGCCCGAGCCGACAGCCCAACCGCCGCTGCGGCGTTGGTATCGACGCGAATCACTACCTCGTCTCTGCTCTCAGCCACGTCGCTGGTAACGTTGACCATGCCGTCCATCCCAACGAGTTCCGCCACCAACGCGCTGGTGGCATCAGAGATGTCGCCGTAGTCGGAGCCCGTGACTGCAATCTCGAGGCCACCGGCC
>CAJWER010000152.1 GCA_913030785.1 uncultured Chloroflexota bacterium
GCTTGGTCGATTACAAGGTGCGCATCCTCACGCCCGAGGCCGGCACCGGCGCGGCGGGCCATTTCAAGGTCATGATGGTTATCACCCACCACCAAAACCTCCCCCGGCGACAAACCAATGGCCCGGCAGAATGCCAAAACCATACCCGGTTCTGGTTTTGTACCGAAACCACTGTCAAAGCCGGCGACAAAATCAAAGTGGTCAAGCATCTGGAACGGCGCAAGGGTGCACCTGGCACCGGCCTCGCTATCGGATGTCGCAACGCCCAAGGTCAGGCCCCGCGCCTTTAAACGCACCAATGTATCGGCCAGCCCGGGCACTGGGGTGGTATTTTTTGCCCCTTCCCGTTGGAAAATATCATCCAACAGGCGCGGTAAATTAGCGAATCCTGGAGGGGGTAGATACCTGGTCCAACGCGCTGCAACCTCTTCCGTGGTGCCCGCCGCCAAGAGTGAACCGGGGGCAACAGTCCCTGCAGACGACCCAAGGCGTTGTTGTACACGGCAAGCTGGATCCGGTAAGCCTTGACCGAGTCGCCCGCCGACATATGACCATCCTGACGCAGGTGCAGCGTCGTAAATTTAGCGTCGACTATCCGGTAGTGTCGACCGGAGAGACCGAAATCCGGAGCGTCCAGACCCGCCTCCTCCTCTGAGATTGTCGAGGGAAACAGGTCGTGGAGCATATCAGAGCGAACCAGCAGGTCCCGCATGCCGTAGGTGCGACGCTCGGCGTCTCGCAACACTCCCTGGTAGATGATCGGCTCGCCTCGCGCCATCGCCTCGAAGGTCTCTTCAGCCTTTGCCAGGTCACGTGCGTCGCCTCGTTCGCTGCCCACCGTCAGCACCAGCATTAGCGTGCGTATGTGGAATATCACTGCCGCCTCAAATGCGTGGCCCTGGCTAAAGATGTAGTCGGTGAAGTCGGTGCGCTGGTCGTAGCCAGGCAGCTCCTTATCACTCGGATACCCGCGGTCGGCCCCGTACCTTGCAAGCCAATCAATGACGGGATCGCCAATGGAATACGCTCGCGTACCGGTCGCACCGATCCACCCACGCCAGGCGGCGTCACTCTCCGGAGCACATAGATTCCCCGCGTCATCGTGAGTCAGCGCGTCAATCCCCAACTGGACCTCCTGCAAACAACCGTCGAATCTCCGACGGCCCGAAATCGTTCAGCGACGCGATGTGCATCTGCGCAGCGGCCAGCTCAGGGCGTTCGTGCACATCGGCGGCTACCGCTATACAAAATATGCCTGCCGCGACCACCGAAGCGACGCCGGCCGCCGAGTCCTCGAAAGCTACCACCTGCTCCGGGAAGAGCCCGAGTCGTTCCGCGGCTAGCAGATACGGCTCCGGAGAAGGCTTCATCTCCGACACGTCGTCACCGGTTACGGTGAATGCGAAGAGATCGGTCAAACCCACCATGCGGAGCACTAATTCGGCGTACTCGCGGTCACCCGAAGTTACGAGTGCAAGCGGAACCCCAGCGCCCCGAAGCGCCGTAAAAAGAGCCACCGCACCCGGCATCGTCGTGAGCCTCTCTTCCAGGAGCCGATCCCATAGTGGATCATAGATTTCCAGCAACCGTTGCGGATCCCCGAGGCCGTAGAAATCCGCTACGACGATCATGCCACGCTCGGGAGTGATCCCGAACTGTCGCGGGTGGTCCGGGGCAGACTCCACTCCAAAGTGAAGCAGCATCTGACGCTCCGCCTCGTTATGGATCGGCTCTGTGTCGACCAGTGTACCGTCAAGGTCGAAGCATGCGGCCACGAAAGGATCGGTCATTTCATGCAGATAGCCAGCGGATCATCTCGTCCACCGCCTCCTTCCAGACCTGCTCGCGAGTCCGTCCGCTGCGCTTGAGCATGATGAACCCGTGGTCGGCGCCATCCAGTAGCTTCAGGACGGCCCCATCGACAGCGGCGGTCGCTATTGATAACTGCTCGGGGGGTGGCGAACTCGTCCCGGATGCCCGAGCAAAACAGCGTCGGGCACTTGATGTCAGGGAAGTTCAGGTCCCGGCGCTGGGACCTATTCCACGGCGGGTGCAGCGGGTAGACGAACAGCGCCAGCGCGTCGATCCCCTGACCCTTGCCGGCTACTTGCGAGGCGATACGCCCACCCAATAGGCCTGCCCCCGGCTACCACGCGAACCCCGTCACCCAGCACTTCCGCAAGCACTGCGGTCCACGTCGCCTCAAAAACGTCATTGCGATCGGAACGGCGCTTCCCGGCCTCCATGTATGGGAACTGGAACCTAACGGTGGCGATGCCAGCTTCAGCCAGCTGCCGCGAAGCGTACACGCCAAATCCATCGTTGAGCCGAGCGCCTGCACCGGGCGCGTAGACGAAGATCCAGCCATTGGGCCAACCCTCAGCCTCCGTGCGAACCGCGGAAACAGTGCCCTTGTCGAGTACCTCGAGTGTCAGGTGCTCATGCACCTAAGAAGCCTCCGACCATAACTACCCTTCCCAGAGCACAGCACCCACGATGGAAACCAGGGAGCCTCCCTCCGGGTCGGCGGCACACTGCTGATAGCCCACGGACTCGCCCTTCGCGCCCTCCAGGAGCCTTAGGGCCACGTAGATGCAAGATAGGCCACAGATCTTGCGGCTGTCGGATTCGGCGCTGGATAGTGCAAAGAAACGCGCCGCGTCGCTGTCCCGAATGGCGGAGATGGACTCCTCATCCCGGCTCATCAGCGATTCACGGCCCTTCGCGTCTATGGGCTCCGCATCGCCGAAAGCTGGACCGACATGGGCCAGGTCTCCGGCCGCCACCACCAACGTCCTGCGGCCCGCGGTGACCTCACGAATATACTGAATCGCGGCCGTGATATTGTCGTCCGCCCCCGGGTCGCCGTCGGCCATCACAAACTCGTGGAAGGAGCCACACAGGATCGGCAGCACCGGCACCGCGCGTCCGCCCATGTAGTGATGCATCCACACCAGGGCCAGCTCGATAGAGTGCTCGTTAATGTGATGCGACTCCTCGGCGTACGCATGCTCGGGGCCAAGTATTTCCGCCAGCCCGTCCACTAGTTCCAGGTCCGTCGGCAGCGTGCCAAGAGGAGTGGCATAGTTCTGGCGAGTGAGCGTAAGCCGGCCAGCGCCGCCGGAGTGGTCGGTCCCCAGCATGATGACGAGGTCCACGTCCTGCACGGCATCTGCGCACATCCTCCACAGCTCGGAGTAGGTCACACCACCGCGCTCGTAGTCAATGTGAGGGCTAACGATCCCAGTGACCATCGCGGTCGAGGGCAGCGCTACAACCTCACTGTTGGCATAACCAGCGAGGTCCTCGGCAAGCATGTCCGGCTCTGCGGGGTAGACCAGGCCTGCGTGGGACGCCCGGCGGTGTGGTGCATCCCGGTACTCCGCCACCATCTTCGCCTGGGCCACGCTATACGCCCCGTTCTCCAGCAACATCGCATCGTCCATACCCTGGAATAGCATCCCGAGCCTGTCGGCCGGAAACTCAACACCAACCTGCTGCGTCAACTCCGACTGTATCGCGGTCAAATCTCGGGTGCCGTCCAACAACGAAAGTATCGGCGACAGCTCGGGCGGCACCAGAACTGCCGTCCCGGACAGCCCGAGTGGGTCTCGAAGGTACAGCGCCTGCTTGCCCTCGAAAGTCACCCACTGTGGGTCGACGATTCGCAGCCTGGGCAGGTCCGGGTACTTCGGTCGTTCGGGGAGATTCATGAGTAGAGGGAGAGCTGGTCGCCGTGAGCAGCCCACATCTCGTCGAACATGGAGTCGATCTCGTCCAGCGACAAAGTCGCGGAGGTCAGCGGGTCGAGCATGACAGCGTGCCTCGCCGCGTCGCGGCTGCCCTCTAGGACGGCCCTCACCGCCAGCTCCTGGACCGCCATGTTGGAGCGACACAGCGCCGCGAGGTGGGGCGGCAGCTCTCCGACGGCCATCGGGTGCAACCCCAGATCGTCCACAAGACAGGGGACCTCGACGCATGCACCCTCGGCAAGGCTCGAAATCAGGCCGAAGTTCGGGACGTTGCCGTTGATGGTCGCGGGCTCGCCCGTCTCGATAGAGTTCATGATGGTCGAGGCGTATTCGTCGGAGGGCTCGGCGCTCAGCGGCGTTTGCCCCGTCACCTCGTCTCGCATCGCCGCGAAGTATGCATCGTTGCGCGTCTCCAGCCGCGAGAGGTCCGTCGATATCGCATTCAGTCCGAATCGCTCCATCCGCTCGGCCTTGGTCCGAAAATACGGAACGTACTCAGACATATGCCGCGTGGACTCAGACACGAAGAACCCGAAGTGGCGCATCACCTCGAAGCGCACCGGATCCAGTGCAAACGTCTCGTCGTTTTCGAGCGCGTCCCACAGCTCCGGATAGGCGTCCTCGCCATCGCGCTCGAATCGAAGGAACCACGCCATGTGGTTGATGCCCGCCACCCATGCCGACACACTCTCCTGCGGTGCGCCGATATACTCCGCGAGCTGCGCCGTCGTGTGCTGAACGCTGTGGCACAGCCCCACGGCCTGTATGTCAGTCGCCTCGGCGATGGCCCAGCACGCCATGGCCATGGGGTTGGTGTACTGCAACAAGAGCGCGTCGGGACACGCCCTCTCCATATCCTCGCAGATATCCAGCAGCGCCGGCACCGTCCGCAGGGCCTTGAACACGCCCCCTGGGCCGATCGTGTCCGCAACCGACTGGTCCAAGCCGTATTCGAGCGGGATGCCCTGGTCGATAGCCAGGTCGTCCCCAACACGAATCGTGGTGATCACATAGTCGGCCCCTTCGAGGGCCCGCAGGCGGTCTGTCGTCGTGTCCACCGTAGCTGACGTCCCCATATCGGAGACCAGACGTCTGGCATACGCACCGATCAGGTCCAGCCGGTCATCCGAAACATCCATGAGCGCGATTTCGGAATCGGCCAGCGAGAGCGTGCCCACCACGTCCTGCAAGAATCTGCGGGCGAATACCACGCTCCCAGCACCAACCAAGGCTATCTTCGGCATGTTTTGTATAACTCCAGGGCGTCATTCGTGCCAAAACACACACAAATGTTAACACGGACTCAGAGGTGTGGAGGTTTTGACAGGGGGTAGAGGCGCTCATCAGACACGTAACATCATCGCGGCGTTAGCGAAGCCACAAACAACGGCCGCGCGGCCACTGGAAGGACTCGCGGATGTCCCTGGGCTCATGGAAGCGGCCTGTAAATCGTCCCTTGCTCCGGAACAACATAGCGGCGAATACCAGAGGCCCCACTATTACCCACGGCCACAAAGAGGTGAACAGCAGCACAACAATCGCTACTAGCAGCGCAAACGCCGTCGCCAAGGCTACCAGCAGCAGCAGCCACGATGCCGTCAACCCGACAACCAGGCCCGTAACAGCACTCGCAACCTTCAGAACACAAGCTCGCAACGACAGGGGAGGGCTGTCGGCCTCAGGCCCAGCGGGGTCACGCCAGGTCCAAAAGTGGCCCGGCCTGCGGGGATAGCTACGCTCCAAACAGGAGTTGCAGTCGCAAGGCTCGGCATGATCCGAATATCTGATAGCCTGACGCAATTCAGGTGCTCACCGGTGGAGGTTTTAGGTGAATAGCCTATCACGGCCCGACTCGGGCACGACACGTACCAGACGTACGGCAAAACATCGCCGTTGTTCGTGATCGCACACATGCCCCGGCACCCGCAATACGGACCAGGCCTACTCCACCGTTACCACCGGTCGATAGGTCCAGTCATCGGCTCCGATTGGGCCTGACGATTCAGTGGATCTTATGAGTATCGCGGTTACGCCCGGCGCAATCGCAGTGAAGACCCATGTTTCAGCTTGAGATGGAGGGCTTCCCCCCGTGAAGGTAGTCGCCCTCGGCGTAGTAGGGCGTGCCGAAGAGCCTTTGCCGGACAATCTCCTTTATGATCTGGTTGGAGCGCTGATAGGTGTAGTTCTCGGCCATCATGTAAGTCGCCGAACTACGACCCTCGGCCGTCACCAGCTCCCTGCACTCCTCGACGGACACCCACACAGGCACCTCGCTGAGCACATGGACATTCTTGTTCAGGGCGGCGATCGCCTGTGGAACGTGGAACTGCATCGGCGTGCCCAGGATCACGGCGTCCAAGTCCGACCGCGCCAGCATATCGTCGTAATCGAGGTACCGCTCCTCGGCCTCCAGACTCTCCACCGCATCGGCCAAGCCGTCGGCATCGATGTCGCACACCGCGCGGACGCTGATGGAGTCCATAACATCCAACGCCAACTTGAAGCGCCCCCCACGGCCGGCCGCCCCCACGATCCCCAGCGCTATCCGGTCATTCGCTCCCGTGATTGCGACCCTCCAAAGTGGCGGTCACCCCTCGTCCGAGGAATCGTCCACCTGGTCCAGCAGCGACCGAACAAGCTTGCACTCATCGCATTCGCAGTCCTCGAGGTGACGCCTCCCCATCTCCTTGCGATGCAAAAACTCCGCATGGCCCGTCGGCTTGCCCTGCCGCCTGTTGGTGCAGCCCGCGCACATGCAGCCCCGGGGGTGGCGACCCCGGTTTCCCGGTCGTTTCGAATACGGCATATGTTTGCACCCCCTGACCTATAACCGGCCCGCCATCAACCTCATACATACAAGACCGATATAGCCGTCACTTGATACGCGGAATCATCACGACGAGCGACAACGCACCAATTGTAACGTCAACGAGAGGGTGGCATGGCATATCGGGCAACGAGCCACACTATGCATGGATCGATAGTGTCGCGCCGCCCTTACGTGAAAATACCACGGAGCAGCGACCAGAATGGGCAGGAGGCCGCCGATCCGTGGCCCGACCAGTTTGCGCCTCAAACCAAAGATCCGCATCGGCGAACTAGCCCCACCACGTACATGAAATTACGTACGGCGGAGAGGGCGGCAACGATTCGCAAGCAGATATCCGGTCGTCGTGATGTGGATAGGAAGGCGTGTCAGCCGCCTGAGGAAGGTCGAATGAACTAGAACGCGCCACGTTGCGGGAACCCTTGATCACCACCACCACGCCATGGGAACGCTGTGGTGGACCGGGAGAAGGGATTCGAACCCTCGACATCTTCCTTGGCAAGGAAGTGC
>CAJWER010000153.1 GCA_913030785.1 uncultured Chloroflexota bacterium
GAGGGTCGAACTATACCGTGAACACGGACAAACTGTGCTGCTGGCGGTTTAGTTTTCGCCGGTGTCTTTTGTCGGCGGAGTCGATCAACATGCCGTGACGACACTTACCGCATCCTCCAACAACGCTTCTACGACACCTCTCGCTTCGGCGAATCGTTCCGACTTCTCACCATCTGCTTCGTTCATGTATCGACCCCGGTTTATTTCGATCATCAAAGACTTCACCCGCGGCTCCGACCGATAATAGTCAAGTGGAACGTACGATCCTGTAAACGGCGAGTTGTCAGCAGTGCGCCATCCTTGCTCTGCACAGACGGATTTCAGTCCGTCCAGGACATCGCAAGGGACATGGCACGGATCGTGGCCGAAGCAGATATCCGGCCTCACAAGACGGTTATCCTCGTACGGCAGAGCTTTCGAAGGAAACGAGTGGGCGTCGACAATCAGGCACCGAGAGAACCGATCAAGACACTCCCTCACCACATTCCCCAATGCTCTCGCATACGGCCAATACAGCTTTTCCATCGCATCGCTCTGCTCTTCAGGGCTGAAACTCTGACGACGCAGCCTGCTCCCATCTGATGTCTTCGTGTATATAGCGCCCATGCCTTTCATAGACATCGGTTCCTCCTCATCATCCGGGAACCTTTCGGGATCCATGACTAGGCGGCTTGTCCGATTGACGAACATCAATCCGCCTAGCTCGATGGTAGCCTGGAACAACTCGTCAGTGTAAGCGTCTGTCATAGCGAGGATCTCGGTATCCAATTCGTCATCGGTAAGTGCGAACTGGTTGCGGAAGTGCTCTGGGATTTCCCTGGAGCAATGCGGGACATGAACAACCAAGGGTAACTTCAACCCGTCTGGTGGAGTCAGGATTTCAAAGTACCGGCTCATTGGTTCAGGTCCTCTATAGCATCAACAGGGTGTTCACGACCGCCAGGATCAACCCCGTGCAATTAAATTGTTTGATCATGCGGAGATGGGGCATACAGGTCGAAGTTCACTTCTACGTGCACTCTTCTTGTCCTGAGGCTGGGCGCGTGAACGTTAATGCTCTCCTGACTCAGGGGGTTGAGCCGGAGGTAGAGCGAGTGCAGGTCGATGAGTGAAGCCAGCGGGCTGATGTCGGAGATCTGGTTGTTATCGAGGCGAAGTTCCCACAGGTTGATAAGTGAGGCCAGTGGGCTGGTGTCACTTATCTGGTTGTATCCGAGATCGAGCTTGATCAGGGCAGTGAGAGAAGCCATGGGGCAGACATCGGTGATCTGGTTGCCGTGAAGCGAGAGAAATTCCAGGTTGGTGAGAGATGTCAGGGGGCTGGCGTCATTGATCTGGTTGGATCGGGCGTTGACCAAGACCAGGTTGATAAGATAAGCCAGTGGGCTGATGTCGGAGATCTGGTTGTTGTCGAGGACGAGCCCGGTCAGGTTGATGAGTGACGCCAGTGGGCTGATGTCGCTGATTTGGTTCTTGCCGAGCCGGAGTGTTCTCAACTTGGTGAGTGAGGCCAACGGCGTGATGTCGCCGATCATGTTGTGAAAAAGGTCGAGACTGATCAGATTGACGGCATGTTCGAGACCCGAGATGTTCTCAGACCTCACCATGTGCCACATCGACATCCGTTTCCCACCGGCGCGTAGTTTGCCTAATCTCTTGAGGTCTCCTCTGGTTATCGAGCCTCCGGGTTTCTTTAGTTCTCCACGTACAGCGGTTTCGAGGTGCTTGTCAGGAAAGACCACCTCTAAATCGTCTGCCAGTTGCAGGCCCTTGGCTTTTCGAGCCAGTTCTATGGTTCTGCTCGCAATTAACCCCGACCTGTGGCCGAGACTACGAGAACTACGAACTCGGTCTAAGGAAGTAATCCTGTCTTTTTCGTGTGGCATCGTGATAATCCTCCTACCTCAATACAGGGTCAAGTATTTCTTCGATCCGCCTTGAGACCTGGTCTATACCTGCCTTCAAGCGATCGTTCTCTGAATCCGCAGTAGCCGCCAAATTGTTCAAGTAATCCTCGAAACCCCGCTCTTTGGCTGCCACAAACATTTCATACTCATCGGTGTTCATCAGCGCTGCAATCTCTGCCTCAACTACAGCCATCCGGTCTTTGACCTGGCTGATCAGCCGGGCGATCCTGGCCAGCGCATCTCCCATGCTTTCCCCTCCCAATGATTCCTGAGAAGCGCCCCACTCCAGATATAATTCTTCGAGACGTTCCACGTCCCCTGCCTCGTATGCAGTGTTCACTTCCTGCATGAATTTGTTGCGCCGTTTTTTCCCCTCAGGGTCTGTTGTCAGATCTGGATGCGCCAGTTTGACCAGTTTTATATACAGCTTCCTTACCTCATCAGAGAGGCGGGATTTGTTGGTATTCATGAACTCGCCATAAATTCCCGATGTGCCGTGTCCACGGAAAAACCCGTCGTGTTCCTGTTGGGCTTTCTCGGCATCTTCCCGAGCCTTTTTCGCCCGGACCTGATACTCCGTGTTGTCCGGTTCAATGGCCAAAAGAGCCCCAACGAGCCTGCACCACAGGAGCGCTTGTTCCAGAAGTCTTTCGCCGACGACCGCCTGGGCGCTGTAAAGAAACGCTCCTACATCGACTCGAAGCGCGTTCAGAGTTAGTTCCAGTTCGGCCAGTTGGCCTGCTAGCGTTCGAAACTCTTCTTTCCTGCGTCGTAGTTCCTCTTCGCTCGGGCTGAGTTTCTTGATCAATGATCGTCGAAATAATTTCCAATTTAATCGTTCCTGAATCATCGCTGTATCTCTTTCCCTCCCGCCCCGGAGCAGGTTGAGCGAGGGGCAATAAAAAAAGCCCTCCGGAGTACGGAGAGCCGCACCCTTTGTCCGTTATGGACCTCGTCGTTTCCTCAGGGCACCTTTGGGTTAAGGTTGCCGGGCAGGGTCGTTGGCCTGAGGGCCTCGCCTACCGCTCGGGACGAATATTTAGTTGTGAATTTAGGTTAGCATACGGTTCCCGTTAGGTGTTATTGTTGGAGACGGGGGAGGCTATGAAGCCACCGTCTCCATGCTCTTAGCCCAGATTTCTACCCCAATGACAGCGATATCGGAGGGTAAGAATAGTTGGGTATCGAGAGCCTGCGTAGGGTCGAACTGTACCGTGAACATGGACAAACTGTGCTGTTGGCGGCGTAAGCTGGTTGTGCTCTTTGATCATGAAGAGCACAGATACATTCTCGGTTGCACTTGACCCCCATAGTTTTCCGAGCTATTAGGTTCCACCCCTCACAAGCCCTCCGCTGGAGGCGACATCGTCTACGGTGTGTATCCAAGCCCGATCGCCTTCTGGAAATCACGAGCGCCGGCGCTGTCTCTTCCAAGGGCCTGATTGAATTGCCCCCTCATCTGATAGAAGTAAGGGTTTTGCGGGTCGATTCGGATGGCCTCGTCGATGTCCTCTATTGCTCGCTCGTACTGACCGATGTTGGCGTAGGTTGCGCCCCTGTTGTAGTAGGGGCGGGGGTCTTGAGGATTTAGCAGGATGGACTCGCCGAAGTCCTGTACCGCTTGCCGGCGCTGGCCCAGGGTGATATAGGTGTTGCCCCTGTTGAAATAGGCGTGGGCGAACTGCGGGTCGATGCGAACGGCCTCATCGAAATCCGGTATCGCTTGGTCGGGCTGATCTAGGGTGTGATAGACCAAGCCCCTGTTGTTGTAGGCGGTGGTGAACTGCGGGTTGAGGTGGATGGCCTCATCGTAGTCCCGTATGGCCCGTTCGTAAAGACCGAGGTTGACGTAGGTGTTGCCTCTGCAATAGTAGGATTCGGCGAATTGAATGTTGAGGCGAATGGCCTCATCGTAGTCCTGTATCGCTCGGCTGTGCTGACCAAGGTTGCCATAAGCTACGCCCCTGTTATGGTAGGCGGTGGTGAACCGCGGGTCGAGGCGAATGGCTTCGTCGTAGTCCTGTATCGCTCGATCGTACTGACGAAGGTCGGCGTAAACCAAGCCCCTCTCGTGGTGGGCTAGAGAGTCTTGCGGGTTGAGGTGGATGGCCTCATCGTAGGTCTGTATCGTGCTCGTGGAGGGAACCGCCGATGGCGTGGGTGGCACGGGTGTGCGCGTAGACACTGTCGGAGCCGTAGAGTCTACCATTGCTTCCGCCGTGGCCTGTGACCTGACTCCGACGGTAGCTTTAACGCCTGGCGTGTATCCTAACTCGATCGCCTTCTGGAAATCACGACTGGCTGCGCTGGCTCTTCCTGCAACCTCATTGGTCAGCCCTCTTAAATGGTGGAAGTAGGCGTTCTCCGGGTCGACCCTGATGGCTTCGTCGAACTCCTGTATCCCTCGGTCGTACCGACGAAGGAGAAGGTAAACTACCCCCCTTTGGCCGTATGCGATGGCAAATCCCGGGTCGATTCGGATGGCCTCGTCGTAGTCCTCTAACGCTCGATCGTGCTGACCAAGTTTGCGGTACGACGCACCCCTGTTGTAGTAGGCCATGGCAAGGCGCGGATCGAGCCGGATGGCCTCGTCGTGGTCGTGCATCGCCAGGTCGTACTTACCAAGGTCGTCATAGGCATTGCCTCTGTTGCAGTAGGCCAATGCGTCCCGCGGGTCGAGGCGAATGGCCTCGTCGTAGTCCTGTATCGCTCGCTCGTACTGACGAAAGCTGTGGTAAGTTGCGCCCCTGCCGGTATAGGCTCGTCCGTTTTGGGGGTCGAGCCGGATGACTGCGTCGTAATCCTGCATCGCAAGGTCATGCCGACCAAGGTCGTAGTATGCAGCGCCTCTACTGTAGTAGGCGAAAGCGTCCTCAGGGTTGAGGCGAATAGCCTCGGTGAAGCTCTCAAGCGTTCGCTCATTCTTGCTTGACCTTATCCTGGATAGATCCGCTTCTGTCTCCAATTTGCTGTGTTTCACTTTTAAACTCCTCTGATTTAGCTGGGGCATTTCCATAATCCGCATTGACGACATCTATGAAAGTTCCGTCAATTCACCACCTTTCTATCCGACCCGGAACTGGCAGACGAGAGGCAACAAAAAAAGCCCTCCCGGAGTACGGAGGGCCGTACCCTTTGTCCTTTAAGGACCTCGTCGTTTCCTCAGGGCACCTTCAGAGTTAAGGTTGCCGGGCAGGGTCGCTGGCCTGAGGGCCTCGCCTACCGCTCGGGACGAATATTTGGTTGTGTATTCAGATTAGCATACGGTTCCGGCCAGATGCAAGTGTTCAGTTCAGAGATTCGATGGCAGACCCATGGATGTTCCACCCTGCATGAGCCTGCCTCTGAGGGCAGTATAGCCTAGGAGGCAAGAGCACGGGACAGGGCTTAGGCGGGGCTGGTAGTAGCCAGGGCTAGTGGGCTAGCAGGTGGGTAGCGGGGGTGCTGTTAAGGCTTATAAGGCTGTTGTGAGATAGGTGGGGGACATATCTCTATGCCCCCCATCGTACCTAAACCGCAACCGTGCTGCGGGAGAATCCCATTGACGCTGGTCGAGATGGACGGGCAGCTACTCAAGGCCACAGACCATCGACGCCGTCACGGGTGTCCGATGGTCAGTTGCCGCCCCCGGCCTCCGCCTCCAACTCCCTTTTCCATATCACATTCAACAGCACCGTATCCCAGATCTCGTTGAAGTCGATGGCTTCCTTGTTGGCCCAGTCCACGGTGGCAGCAGCGTCGCCCCGCAGACGCGACCTGAACGCCTGAATACGGCCCTCCGCTATGCCTCCCACGACCTTGCGGATGGTGCCGTTCATTATGGCGGTTATCGCCACCTCGGTCACCTCGTAGCCCGTGCCGTAGATGACCTCGTAGGTGTCCCGCATGAGCCTGTCCAGCTCAGCCTTTCTCAATGTGTACGAATCGTACTCGTCACCGTTGATCTCGATGTGGATCAGAATGCCACCGCGACGGTTGTCCCTGACGTCGGGCGGCAACTTCAATCGCGGTATTTCGAGATTGTTCTGTCCCGAGTACCACTCGTTGACAAGGGTGCTCAGAAGCTCCTTTTGCTGATCATAGGTGACCTCCGAGACGGGGGGAATTGGCGAGAGCTCGGGCGGGGGCGTGGGCTCGGGGGCGAGCTCAGGGGCGGAGGCTGACTTCGGGGGCTGAGGCGTCGCATCGGCGGACTCCTGGGTCGGCACGGTGGTCGGCGCAGTCACGACAGGCGTCTCGGTGGCCTCCGGGACCAGGCTCGGGGCAACGGTCGCGGTAGCCTCCTCGAGGGTAGGTGCGGCGGTATCCGCCGTCGCAGACACATCAGGCGCCGCTGCGGCCGGCGACTCAGACCCACTCGAGCAGGCGGCCAAGAGCAGGACGGCGACAACCGCTAGGCCGACGATCGCAAGGGCCCTCGGAACGCGCACTGGAGCGGAGCCTCGAACCACAACCGGTCTGTTTCGAGCCTTGCCAACGATCACGGTGCCCTCCTCGCCCGTCACCCTAGACGGGTCTATGACGCTGCCCTCGTGCACTCGAGTAGTGCTGCGTGTAACTCGCCTCGCAGTTTATTCTTCGTAGAGATGGAGCCGTAGACGCTCGGCCACGGCCGCAGGTATTTTGTCTAGTTGACGCTTCCACTGGGGCGAATCCGGTACGGCGATAGCGTATGCGATGGAGTCTTCAAATTGGCTCATCTCGGTAACGAGTTGCCCAAACGCCGAATACCATTTTTGTTCGCGTTGTTTTCTTGACTCGCCCTCCACTTCCACCAAAACGGTCCCCAAGGCCCGGTGTTCGGCAACAACATCGGTCCTTCTGAACTCCGGATGTATACCTATGGTCGCAGAGAGTTTATCTCTGAGCTCAGCTTCTGCAATTTGAACGCGTTCTCGCTTGCCGTCGGGATGCTGCCCACCCTTTGCGCGCTCCATGGCGTCCACATTGACCGTGACCCTCCAGCCGTCGGACTTGCGGAAGTGGTTCCTAACCAGTGCTGCTTTGACTTCGAGTTGGTACATTGCGATGGCTCCCGCGCTGACTCCCAATCCTCCATGGGACTCCTAGCCGTTAGACTCTACCTCGCATAACCCTGCCTCTGGGGGCAGTATAGCCTAAGGGGCAAGAGGTGTGGGTAGCGTTGGACTAGCTCACGCTACGGGGATT
>CAJWER010000154.1 GCA_913030785.1 uncultured Chloroflexota bacterium
GTTCCCAGGCCCTATGGGCAAGGCGCTTGACCCTGCGACCCTGACTCGGAACTTCAAGAAGCTGGCGCGATGTGCGGGGAAGAGCCACGTCAGGCTTCATGATCTGCGTCACTTCCACGCTAGTCTGTTATTGAAGGAAGGAGTGCACCTCAAGGTTGTCCAGGAGAGGCTGGGACACTCGAGCATTGCAATAACGGCTGACATATACAGCCATGTGGCGCCATCACTTCAAAAAGAGGCGGCGGAAGTGTTTGGGAGAGTCGCTGGAATGGTGAAGAGCCCAAACTCAATTTAGGGACGCAAAACGGGACGCAAACGGGGCTTGTTTGAAGCGAAGGGGCTCACGGCTATTTGCTGTGAGCCCCTTCGTTATGCGGTGGAGAGGTGGTGGGCCGGCAGGGATTCGAACCCTGGACACTCGGATTAAAAGTCCGATGCTCTGACCAAACTGAGCTACCGGCCCTGGTGGGCTGCAAGATTGTGAAAGGTGTTGTGGGCTGTGACTCGGTGCGCTCCGGCTGTGAGCTTTCCTTATTCGGCCGTGAGGGTGTGCCATCTGTTCAGCGGCCAGAAGCTCACCAGTGCCCTTCCGATGATGTTGTCGGTTGGGACTGGCCCCCAACTGCGCGAGTCGTTACTGGCGCGACGGTTATCGCCGAGCACGAAGTAGCTGCCCTCAGGCACGGTGATCCGCCCCATGTTCCCGGTGTCGCGGTGGGTTATGTATGGCTCGTCCAGCGGTATGCTGTTCACTATGACACTACCGCGCCTAATCTCTATCGTGTCGCCCGGCACACCGATGACCCGTTTCACGAAATCGCGCTCCGGATTATTGGGAAACTCGAAGATTATCACCTCGCCTCGGCGCGGGGCGTGGAACGGAAACACATCACTGTCGTCTCCTACTTCCACGAAAGGTATCAGCGACACCAAGTCCCGCGGGTCGAACCTCATGTAGACGAGCTTGTTGACGATAACGTACTCGCCCTCTGCCAGGTTTGGCAGCATGCTGGAGCCCTCGACCCTGTAGTTGCCCATACTGAACTGCAGCCCAAGGAAAATGAGCAGTGCCAGGATTACGGTTTCGAACAGCTCTCGGATAACGATCCGCATGTTGTCTCTTTGGTGCCTCGCCTGCCCAACATTATAGCACCACGCCCTTTGGGTCCTGTGTGGGGACATCGTGTCAGGACGTCATTTGGACTGGGCGGTCCAGCCATATGTCGTGTAGACTAGAACAGCACGCGGCAGGTGGCGAGGAAGGTTTCGAACGAGGCGATGAGGCCGCCGGGCTTTCTGGGGGGCCATGCAGCCTGACGAATCAGAGCTGGTTGAACGGAGCAAGGGCCGAGACCTTTCTGCATTCAATCAGATTGTCGAGCGCTACCAGTCGCACGTATTCAACCTCGCCGCCAGAATCCTGGGGGACCGCTTCGCTGCGGAAGACGTAGCGCAGGAGACCTTCATCTCCGCGTTCCGCGCTATCGATGGCTTCCGAGGCGGCAGCCTTCGTGGGTGGCTGCTGCGCATCACCTCCAATCGCAGCTATGACTCAATCCGATCAACCAAGAGGCGCTCAGAGAATTCGCTCGACGAATCTCTCGAAAACCCCTCTTTCCAGCCCACATCCAAAGACCACTCACCCGAGCAAATGGCGCTCCGGCGGGAGCTTCGAGACGAGATACAAAACGCCGTGCTTTCCCTGCCACCGGACCAACGGGCCGTCGTCGTGATGATCGACGTACAGGGTTTGAGCTACGACGAGGCCTCCGAGGCTACGAGAGTATCCCTGGGCACGGTAAAGTCGCGACTTAGTAGGGCGCGAGCCGCCGTTCGGGGACATCTTCTCGAGAGGTCGGAACTTTTGCCCGACCAATTCCGTCAATAGTGTCATGGAGATGATGCGCGTGATCGATTTACTGGGCATAGGAAGACATGACAGGCTGCGGACCCTGCTGTCGTCCTATGTCGACGGCCGAGTGTCGCCTGCTGAGACCGCACGGGTGGAATCACACCTGTCCGGGTGCGAAGAGTGCCAGCGCGATCTGGACAACATGCGCGCCACGGTCGGTCTTCTCAGGGCGATGCCGGATCTTCAGCCGTCACGCTCCTTCTACTTGACCGCGGTGCCCGAGCCTGTCCGCAGGAGTTGGGCCGTGCAGTGGGGCGGCGCCGTGGCGACGGCTGCTGCTGCTGCTGTGTTCATCACACTGATCGCGGGCGACTTGACCGGCCTGTTCGAGCAGACCGGTTTGGACGTCCGTAACGAGGCCGCCTCAGACGTATCTACGGCTGTACAGACAGAAATGGCCGTTGCCGCCGACACGTCAGCGGCCTCTGCGATGGCTGCTTCTGCACTCGTAGAACCCGAGACGGAGTCCGTCGCTGCTCCGCAAGCCGCTTTGGTATCCGCGCAGGATGAGGGCAGCGATGAGTCGGCGTCCGACGCCGAAGCTCCCACATCGGCAAGTGTGACGGCGATGGCAGCGCCGCCCCCTGCAGTCGCGACGCGTGCGGAGCCCGTCGAGGAATCGGCTGTCGAGATGCAGACCGCCACGGAGTCGGAGCGTCAAGACGAACCAATGGAGGGCGCGGATTTGATGCCCTACGCCGGCTCGGAGACCCCCGTGGTCGACCCCTCCATCGACGTGAAAAAGGTGCTTAGCGAGTCCAGCATCGAATCACTCGAAACAACCGATACGTCGGTGGATGCACCGGCTGTGGAGGTAGCGTTTTCCGATGGCAACGATGTGTCGGCCTCCGACGACGCAGCTGAGCCCCAGCAGCTTGAATTCGCGTCGGATGCTGGGATCGCTGCCATCGCCGAAGTCAGCGATGAGGACAGCACAGCCATTGCACTGCCGCTTCGACAGCTTCAGATCGCTGCGGGCGCAATGCTTGCAGTGATTGTTGCGGCCACCCTTGGCATTCTATTGCGTAGCCGCCGCACCCTGTGATCCTCGCCCAGCGCTGTCGGACAGGAACCCTGCGCGCCAAATCCTCAGATACATCGCGCTTCTCAGCCCGCACTCAACCATGTACCCGGGCACGACTCGTCCCAGGCCACACCTCCAGTCTGGGCTCTACTCATGAGCATGTTCTGCCAAGCCCGACGAAGCGTGCGCAGCACCCCAGCACTGGAACTTTGTGGGGGTGGCGTTCGTCTCTATTAGTGAGGGCGGCGAATTCTCGACACTGCCGCTCCGAAAACAACGAACACAACAGATAGGAGGAGGCGAAATGTTGAATACAAAAGGAATCATGGTAGCGATAGGTATCTTGGCACTGTTGATGCTCGGGGTCGCATGTGGCAACGGCGAAGCAGCGACAACGCCGACTTCGGGCAGTGTCGCGAACGCGGCCGGCAGCGACGAGCAGCCGGCGAGCACGGGAGCCCCGGTTTCATCACAGGCTGTCGCTCCAGCTCCCGCGACGGTGCCGTCAACGACAGACGAGGCGGCGGTTGAGCCTAGGCAGGTGCTCGCCTCGTCGTCTGGATTCTCCGGCTCTGTGCCGGTGGCTGCGCTGGCGCAGGGGGGATCGTCCGATGCCGGGATCTGGGTCACGGGCCAGGGCACGATCACCCTGGAGCCCGATTTGGTACTGCTGAACATCGGAGTTGAGACCATGGCCGATACGGTAGCGATCGCCCGAGGCGATGCCGCAGAGGCGATGGCCGCTATCGTGAATGCGGTAAAGGCCCGGGGTCTAGAGGACACGGACATTCAGACGGTCTCGTTCAATATCTGGCCCAGGTATGAGTATCCCGAGGTTCTGGTTGACGGCAGTAGGACACGCAAGCAAACACTGGTCGGGTACACGGTGAGCAACACTGCCAGCATCAAGGTGCGGGACATCGACGCCGTCGGCGAGATCATCGACGACGTTACTGCGGCCGGTGGTGATAGCACAAGGATCAACGGGATCAACTTCACCATCGAAGACACAAGCGGGTACATGGAACAACTACGCGAGGACGCAGTCAACGACGCGATCGCCATGGCGGAGCAGTTCGCCGATTTGACCGGTGTGATTGTCGGCGGCCTGGTCTTCATCAGCGAGACGGGCGGTGGCTCTCTGGCGGTGCAGAACTTCGGCGCCGACGACAGTTTCATGATTGCCAGGGCTGAGTCGGTATCGACATCCATCAGTGGTGGCGAGCTAGAGCTCAAGCTCGGCGTACAGGCCGTCTTCGGAATCGTGCAGTAGGTTAGTCGGGACTGGGATCTGGGGTCTAGGGGCTGGTTACAGACGCGAGAGTCTCGCGCGGGACAGCACCTAGAGCCCAGCCCCACTTGTCTAAACCCCAACCCCGGGCCCCAACCCCCAGCCCCCAACCACTAGCCCCGTTCCCCCCGCGGCTGCTACAATCTCCACGACAAATCTCTGGCGAAGGGGGCAGGCGCGATATGGTCCTTAGCGACCACACGATCAAGGAAGAGATTGCGAAGGGGCGAATCATCGTGGACCCCCTTGGTGAGGGCTGTATTCAGCCCGCCAGCGTCGATGTCCACCTGGACAGTCATCTGCTGGTTTTTAGAAATTCTCGCCGGGCGTTCATCAATGTGCGAGAGGAGCAGAGCGACCTCACAGAGATGGTAGAGATAGAGGGCGATACACCTTTCATGCTTCACCCCGGCGAGTTCGTCCTGGGGAGCACTCTGGAGAATATCGAACTACCAGGCGACCTGGTCGCTCGTCTCGAGGGCAAAAGTTCCCTTGGCCGAATTGGGCTGCTGATTCACTCGACTGCAGGCTATGTCGATCCGGGTTGGAAGGGCCACCTGACGCTGGAGCTCAGCAACGTGGCGAACCTCCCTGTCACGCTCTACTACGGGATGAAGATCGGCCAGATATCGTACGTCCGCCTGACACACCCCGCTGACAACCTGTACGGCTCATCGGCCCTGGGCAGCAAGTATCAGGGCCAGACCGAACCCACGGCCAGCAGGGTATACCGCGACTTTGCCGGCTGATTCCATTGAGCCCTAGCGACACTCCGGAATACGAGGCCAGCACATGAGCCATATGGACAGAGCGCTGTCCCTGGCCAAGCGGTCACTAGGCGCCGTCAGCCCCAACCCCTCCGTTGGCGCGGTAGTCGTGAAGGATGGCATCGCCGTCGGTGAGGGACGCACACAGCCGCCAGGCCGTGAGCACGCCGAAATCATGGCCCTGCAAGAGGCGGGCGCCAGATCCGAGGGCGCGATCCTCTATTCCACACTTGAGCCCTGCAACCACCGGGGCAGGACACCCCCTTGCACCGCAGCCATCGTGCGCGCGGGGATATCCGAGGTTCGCGTAGCGACTCTAGACCCCAACCCCAATGTAGTTGGTGGTGGAGTTCAGGCCCTTGAAGAGGCCGGGATCCGAGTCCGAGTCGGCGAGGGCGAAAAGCGTGCAAGACTGTTGATGGAGGCCTACTTCAAGTACGTAGAGGAGGGCATGCCCTTTGTCACGGCCAAGTTCGCTATGACACTAGACGGCAAAATCGCCACTCATACGGGCGATTCCAAGTGGATCTCAGGCGACAAGGCACGGTGGGAGGTCCATGGATTACGCCAAAATTCCGATGCCATCATGGTCGGCATCAACACGGTTATGGCCGACAACCCCCAGCTCACGGCGCGGGACGAACGCGGCAAACCCAGGGACCGGCAGCCCCTGAGGGTGATCGTAGACAGCCGGGGTCGCATACCACTAAACGCAAGGATGATATCTGAGCCCGGCGAAACGCTGATTGTTGTGTCGACGGCCACCCCTGAGGCACGTGAGGCTCTGGCAGAGGCCGGTTTCGGGGTTGTCGAGGCCGCTGAAGATGATGGGTCCGTCGATCTGACGGCGCTGATGCGGCACCTGGCAGGCGAAATGGATATCACGAGCCTATGCGTTGAGGGAGGCGCTTCAATCCTGGGCTCACTGTTCGACCACGGCCTCGTACACAAGGTCATCGCCTTCGTGTCGCCCACGATTATTGGGGGAGGGGACGCGCCATCCCCGGTGGCAGGTCGTGGGGTCGAGTTGATGTCGGATGCCATCAAGTTGGAGCGAGTTAAGTGGGACCGCTTCGGGAGAGACATGGCCATCACGGGGTATTGCTAATGTTTACAGGCATCGTCGAGGAGATGGGGACCGTCGTGTCATCCGGAGACGGGCATCTTTCTGTGGCCGCTTCCAAGGTCATGGAGAGCCTCAAGCTCGGCGACAGTGTGACCGTCAACGGTGCCTGTCTGACTGCGACTGTCATCAGCGAGGAGGGGTTCACGGTGGATGTGGTTCCCGAAACGCTTTGCCGCACGAATCTGGGTGAGCTCAAATCGGGGGACGCCGTCAACCTGGAGCGGGCTGTGCTGGTCGGAGGTCGGCTCGACGGCCACATCGTGCAGGGACACGTCGACGGCACAGGCGTCGTCGCCGCCGTGACAGAGGAGGCAGAGGCGCTGATGGTCGCTGTGGACGCCCCACCAGACCTGTTGCGCTACATAGTGCAGAAGGGATTCGTGGCTGTGGACGGTATGAGTCTGACGGTTGTAGACTGTAGCGAAGATAGGTTCACATTCACTGTCATACCCTACACCAGAGAGAATACGGTTATTGGATCTTGCAATCCGGGCGACCGTTTAAACATCGAGGTAGACGTCCTGGCGAAGTACGTCGAACGTCTGACCGCCGCCGCCCGATAGGCGAATAGACAGGGCAATGCCACAGATATCCATTGAACAGGCCATAGACGATATTCGCGATGGGAAGATGGTAATCATCGTTGATGATGAGGACCGTGAGAATGAGGGCGACCTGGTAATGGCCGCCGAAAAAGTCACCCCGGAGGCCGTGAACTTCATGGTATCTTATGGGCGTGGCCTGGTCTGCGTCCCGATGGAGACCCAGCGCCTTCGTGAGCTAGAACTCCCGATGATGGTCATCGAAAACACTGCCCGGCTGAGCACGGCCTTCACCGTCTCGGTAGACGCTCTGGAGGGGACGAGCACAGGGATATCGGCCCAAGACAGAGCCACTACGGTGAAGGCGCTGGTGGACCCGAATAC
>CAJWER010000155.1 GCA_913030785.1 uncultured Chloroflexota bacterium
GAGCCTGAGTCCCGGCGCCGCCTCAGCGACGTTCAGCAGGTCCGGTACGGGGAAGCGACTGGCGAAGGCGTCTAAGGAGCGGGTGTCAGCGTCGCAGTCGTGGTTGCCGGGCACGTAATAGGCCGGGGCATCAAAGCCGCTGTAGGCCTGGGCAACGTGCTCGATCGACTGCAGGTAGGTCTCCCGGGGCATTTCGAAGGAGCCGCCGCCGCACAGCAGATCGCCGCCGTGGACGATGAAGTCGTCCGGCGTTGCCGAGCCGTTGCGCAGTTGCGCGTAGCGTTCGTGGGCATTGGCGTTGAGGGGGCGGAGAAAGGATTCAAGCAATTCATCGGCATCCGCTTGGCCACCGCGTTGTTGGATTTGTGCAGCCATTTCGGTGGTGAACAGCGGGGTGGGGCGGCCGTTGAAGCGGAACATTTCACGAAACAAATGCGTGCGAATGTCGGCGGCGGTTTCGCCACTGCGCAAGAGGAAGCGCGGGGCGATGACTGTTTGCGCCACTTCGGTCCATCCGTGGCGCAGCCATGAAAGCGTGCCGTCGAAATCGAACACCACATGCGTGGCGCGCGGGCGCGACACGAAGCTCGGCAGCAGTTCGATGGGCGATGATTCCGTGGCGGTGGGCACGGGCGACAGTGAAATGGGATTTTGCAAAAAAAGCAATCCTGCACGAAACAGACTTGCGTCGCGGGCGCGGCTGTTCCCCAATGGGCGGCCCATGAATCGACGCCAATTTATCGCCGCCACCGCCTGCGCGACTGCTTTGCCTACCCTTGCCGAAACGCCCAAGCCGCTTCGCTTGGGGCTGGATAATTTTGCCGTGCGCGCGATGGGTTGGAAGGCGGATGAGTTGGTGGATTATACGGCCACGCTGAAATGCGATTCGTTGTTCATCACGGATTTGTACGCGTTCAAGAATTTCAATGCGTGAGATTACCATGGCTATAGCTCCTATCTCTGATCATCCCGCAGCATCTGTAGCAGCGTGTTCGCTGCGCTGTCCGCAAACTCGGGATCGTTGATGTTGTGGGCTATCTCGTGAATAGGAATACTGGGCCGCAGGTTACTCTTGATCGCGTCAAAACAGGCCTGATCAGCCTCCGGGTCCCAGAACCTGTCACCTTCGCTGTCTAGCATCGATACGCCCCTCATGGGCAGTAGAACGGTCACCGACGCTGTGGCCTGGTTGACGGCGGCGGCGATTATCTCGCCTATCCGGATGTTCTCTTTGACATTGGTGCGGAGCAAGGTGACGTTGGGATTCCATTGATAGAGATTGCGTCCCTTGTACGCCTCTGGAACGGTTTCAATAGAACCGAAGTTGGCCATGTCGACGCACCCCGGCACGACGACCGCAGGGACCCCGGCCCGAGACGCGGCTGTGCACCGCTCAGGACCCGAGCTGAAGACACCGCCGCACACCTCGTCGGCTATCTCGGTTGTCGTGATGTCCATGGATCCAGCTATGTAGCCGTCTGTGATGAGGTTCTCCATCGTTCTGCCGCCAATGCCTGTAGCGTGAAAGACCAGCACCTCGTAGCCGCCCTGCTCCACGACCACTCGAGCCCGCTCTACACATGTCGTCGAGTTGCCGAACATGGAGGCGGTGACCAGCGGCCGTTCTTCCCCAGCCTGAGGCGTGTCCACTTTGACCATCCCAGCTATTGCCCCCGCGGCATTCGCAAAGATCGTGCGGCTGATGCTGTTGATCCCGGCGACGTCGACGATGGACGGAATAAAGGTGATGTCTTTAGTCCCCGCGTAGGCGCTGACATCGCCGCCCGCCACCGTGGACACCATCACCTTGGGCACTCCCACGGGTAGGACACGCATCGCTGTTGTGGCTATGGAGGTGCCACCAGTACCGCCCATGCCGATGATCCCACCAAGCTTCCCTTCGTCGTACAGCTTGCGGACGACGACCGCGAGCCCATTCGCCATGATCTCCATCGCCTCATCCTTGTGCGTGCCCGACGCGAGATATGAGAGGTCGCCTCCGCCCGCCGCCGCGACCTCCGCACGCTTTACCTCTGGTTCGAAATCCGGGTCTCCCATCGTCCCGAAATCAACCACTAAGGTGTCGATCCCCTCTTTCTCTATGAGGTCTTTAATGAATGCAAACTCCATTCCCTTCGTGTCCAGTGCACCAATAATAACGACGTTCTTTGGATTTCGGCCGCTACTGCTCATACCAGACCTCTTTTTATAGATAGAACTATGAAAGCTGCTCATTTCGCGACCGCAAGATTTCCGAGCTGCATGACCCTGCCTCTGAGGGCAGTATAGCCTACAGGGCAAGGGGGACGGTGGGGAATCACCGGTCACCGGTGTTATCGCCGGTCGACTGACCGAAAACTGCATAACCGGTAAAACACCGCTCTCGCGGCATGGGCCTACTGGCGACTGTCCTGGCTGTCGTGGTAGCGCCTCAAGACGAGGGCTGTAGTACACCCGCACTACAGATGGGATCTCCCGATGGCCGGCGAGGCCCCTTCAACACTCGGTACTACACGCCCCCCAGATAATCTCCATATCCCTGAACCATTCCTTCGTGCTATGCAAGGGCGGAGGCGGCATCGACGGTACCTGCTGAGGAGACTCGAAGTTGAATTTGAACTCATCCGGAGCCGGAGCTCCCAGGCAGTACGCCCAGGTCGCCCAGGGAAGGGACTCTGAGGGAAAGGGTATCCGGTCCGGGATAGCCGATACGAACTCACGCCGGTTCTGGTCCGAAGCCCATGGTTGGTAGGTGATTAGCTTGTCCAGGAACCAGACCATCGAGTCGTCGGCTGTCCCCAATTTCTCGTCCATCCTGCCGTAGAGCCACTCCTCGAAGGAATATTGTGTCGCGATCGACAGCACGTCCCTGTCCCTCAACTCTGGGGCAGCGGACTTCACGTGCCACGCCCACTTGGCGGCTCTACAGGTTAGGGTATATCCGACACGCTCCTGCATTCGTGACAGACGCGTAAGGATGGGTAGTGCGAAGGCAGGGAGCTCCAGCGTTGGCATGAGGTGCAACGCCCATTCCTGGTCTCCCAACGTGTCCGAACTATTTCTATCTTCCCTTAAGACCCGCTGAACCGCCCGCAGGCTGATCTGGAGATTCGTCCACGCCGACTAGCCGCTGAAATCGCTCTCCTTGACCAGCCCGCGAAAACCACAGGCGAGCACCCACAGTTCCCCGGGCGTGGGCTCGAACAGGTACGGATAGGAGATCCACTCGTCGGAACGCGCCACGACCGTGGGCGCGCCCCAGCTCTTGCCCTCGTCATCGGAAAACGCGATGGACAGCTCCTCTCGGTGCCAGCTCGCCTCGTCCTCGGAGTACTGGCCGCTCTGCCTTGGCCCGGAGTCGGCCCCCTCCGCATACAACCGGTTCCATGCCAGAACGAGGCGTCCGCTGGCGAGCCTGAGCAGCCGGCCCGGCGAGCTGCTAGCCTCGATTTCGCTGGGGCCGTAGCTCCGCCACGACTCGCCATAATCCGTCGAGAACGCGCTCCAGAACCTGTCCCAGTTGGTACGTACAAGCATCCAGAGGCGTCGGTCCTTCAACTCGACGACCGTGCCCTCCATCGCCCCGTCGTGGTGCCCGTGTCCTCCAAGGTCGATCACGTGGCTGGTCGCCCAGGTCTTGCCCTGGTCGTAGGACACGAGGCTCTTTTGGCCGTGGCGCGCCGGTTCGTCGAGCATCACCTGGACACCCACCACTATGGGGCCGCGCTCGGTCTCGATCATGTTGATAAGGGCGCCGCAATAGCCCTCCAAAATCCTCTGGCGGTTGAACCAGGTCTTCCCCTCATCCGGGCTCCTGATAGACCAGACATCGGAGCGGATGCCATCGACGGGCGCGCCCACTTGATCATCCCACCCCCAGCTGAACGTGCTCTTGTCGATATACGCCAGCACGATGGCGCCCTCGCGTGTACGTAGAAGTACCCCCGGGCCTGGTATGCCGGGCTTCTTCCCGGTGTATATCTGCCGTGGCTCGGTCCAGGTCACACCCATGTCAGCGCTGGTCTGGGTCGAGTTCCCACGCACGGTCATCAGCGAGCCGTCGCCCAGCGTTATGAAGGGTCCGCCATAGCCCTCGGGAAGGTCGAGTTGGGCGACGTTCGGGTGCATCCACAGGCCCATGTCTGATCTCCTTCGCACTTGCGTTTTAGGCGACTATGAAATCATCGACGTCGATCCTCATTTGAAGGTTCCCCTGGAACGCCGTTGTGATCCAGACCTCTCCCGGCCTGCGCTCGAAGGCCCGTGGATACGACAGGCCGCCGGGGTCCCGGGCGATGACCTGCGGTTCAGACCAGCTCAGGCCGTCGTCGGAGAAGGCCAGGGAGAGTTCCTCTCGGTGACGGCTTGCCGCGACCGCCGCCGCCGCCCCGCCGCTCCGGAAGAACTCGTGCTTGCCCTCGGGGTATAGCCGGTTCCACAACAGGAGCAGTTTCCCGGAGTTCAGTCTAAGGAGGTTCGCGGGCGCGCTACTCGCGTCGAGGCCACTGGGGCGGACCGTTCGCCAGGACCGGCCATCGTCCCCGGATACCGCCTCCCATAGCTGGTCCCAGTTGGTCCGCATCAACATCAACAGCTTCCCGTCCTCCATCTCTTCAATGGCGCCCTCGTCCACGCCGCCGTGGTGCCCGTGGTCGCCAAGGTCCACGATGTTGCTCCGTGTCCATGTCACACCCTGATCGACCGTCGTGTAGACGCTGCTCTCGTGCCTGTCGGGGTCGCGGAGAAAGATGGGAACGGGTGCGACGACGGTGCCACTGCTGGTCTGGATGATATTCATGAGCGCGCCGCAGTAGCCATCCAGGATCCTGTGGTGGTCGGTCCAGGTCTTGCCCTCGTCGAGGCTGCGAGCCGACCAGACATCGGCCCGGACATTGGCCGCAGCCTCGCCGCTCTCCTCGTCCCAGTCCCAGAAAAAACCCTCGCGCCCCGCATAGACCGCGATGCAGACGCCCTCCCGCGTCCTGATCAGCACCCCCACGTCGGCGGCCCCGACATGGCTTTTTCGTGGACTGGCCTCGGCGTCGATTAGGTCTTACAGTCATCGTCGCTGACGGATATCCCTTCGATTGGGGTGCCGAAGGCCTGGCGGTTGTCCACCATGGACATTAGGCGGCCATCGCCCAGTTCTATGAAATTCCCATCGATGTTGGATGGGATATCGAGAAGGGGCAGCGAGGGTCCAGCCAGCGGTTTTCAGCCATAATTTGCCTCCGAACGAAAGGCTGCGTCTGCATAGGGCGACCCCGACTGAGCAGTGGCAGCGATGTTACTAGATGCGACCAGGGGTTCAGGCAACAAATTGGAAGGCGTGCAGCCGTGCCCTACGCATCTGAAACCGCAACCTTACCGGTCTGCCGGACCAGGCCGATAGGTCGGAATCGCCGTGCCAACTAACGGCATGTTTCAGTACGTCCCCTGACACCGGGTCACAGTCGTCAAAGGCGTGTCCTCGAATGGCCGTGGCGGCCTCGAATTTCGTCTCCACGGACGCGTCCACTAATTCGAAGCGAATCCCACCTCCGAATCTAGCCCATGAGCTGACCTCGAGGCGCCCCCCGGTGAACGTGAACGGTATGGTCACGCAGAACCCCTCGGTCTCAGCCTCTAGGGACGTGAACCCATCCTGCCTCCACGAGGCAAGGCAGACGAACCCACGGTCTGTCGTGTCCGGGTACCCTCCCGGAAATTCGTACGCGTTGTGCGAGGTAGGCCTGGGAGAGATCGGAAGCGCCCACTCGCCGGGCTTCAGAGAGATAAGCTCGCAACCCGCGTAAACACTGCTGCCCAGACCGCTGCTATCGGGATCTATGATCGGCTGGCGCATGGGACGCTCCCAACGCTGTCCATCCCGACTGGTCATCATATGAATCTCGGTGTCGTCCAGTCTTCGCTGGTAGAAGGCTGGAAACATCAGGTGGGCGTCCGATCCTGGCCACGGCGTGTAGGAGTTCGTGTAGATGTCGGTGTCCGGCCCGTCATTCAAGTCGGGCGTGACGATTACCTGCGGGACCGGCCAGGTATCAAACCTCTCCGTCTCGGCGTAGGCGATGGTTCGTAGAGCACGACGGCCGTGCCGCTTGCCCCTGAAGTACCCGACATACCGACCCCTTTCCGGGTCGAAACGCACCACCGTATGCGTGTCGCTCGCGTAGTTCTCGAGCAGCGGGTTTTCAAGCCTTTTGAACCGCAGCCCATCGCCCGAAACGGCGCCGAACAAGTGAGGTCGTCCGTTCTTCCTACCCATACCGACGAGCTTGTACCGCTCATCCGGAGGTGCGTTGGGGTCCTTGAACGCCGGCGACGCGTGTCCGGCATAGACGAGGTTATTGTCGGTCGAACCGTTGCAGTCCACGATACCGATACTGGGTTTTGTCCAGTTCGTCCCATCGGTCGATTCGGCGTACGCGAGCATATACTCATATGGGTTGTTCCAGCCTTGACGGGCATCGCCCCAGTTCATCGTGTACATACGGTAGAGGCCGTCGTCCTCGAAGACCGAGACGTAGCAAATGAACCCCCCTTCTGCAAAGGTGTCCGGCCGGAGCAGGGGCTCTCTATCGATGCGCGGACGATGAGCTGTGATGCCCACCCCGTATGGCATCTCGCGAGTCGCGTGCAACGTAGGCGACTCCGGCGCTCCGTCGCGAATGCGCCCGTCGTAGCGCGCAAGTCCGCTGCCTGGCTCAATCAGGTCCCAGTCAGCAAATACATGTTTCTTGCTTCCGAGGTGTTAAAGCATTAGCTATCAGCGAATCAAGGTGTGTAGATACTGACGACCATGATCGTACGTGCATTCCTTGGCACCGTCAACCAGTTGGGTTGGAACGCTTTTTGTGGGCCACTTGCGGCAAAATACCGGACTCCGGGGAAGCATCTCTTGGCGGCCGCGCCACCACCGGGATATAGTGAGGCCATACGCCCGGACGTCGGCAATGTAGATATCCCCTGATGAGTCGACTGCAACGCTGTAGAGGTTGTTCAACTCAGCGCTTGTTGCG
>CAJWER010000156.1 GCA_913030785.1 uncultured Chloroflexota bacterium
AAACGGGCTGAATCGTGCAAAGCAGAAGGGCTCCCCAAAAGTGCGGGAGCCCCTTTGTTATGGGACGGAAGTGTGGAGCCAACGGACGGATTCGAACCGTCGACCTGCTGTTTACGAAACAGCTGCTCTACCCCTGAGCTACGTTGGCTTGGCCGGTCTATGTTGTCGAGAGCCGGCCCGGAGTCTTGTCTTTACTTCAGTTCGACCAGGATTACGTGGGATTCGGTGTCCCCGAGTATCTCGGTCGCGTGTTCATCGGCGTCCATGTACATCGCCTAGCCCGCGCCCAGTTCAATCTCCATGCTCTGACCAGTCGCGCCTGTGAATCTCACCTTGGCGTCAGACATGGGGATTGCAACAATGTTGGAATGAGAGTGCATCTCTGTCTTGTCGACAGGCTTGCCACGGAACTCCAAAATGCGAACCTTATCGTTCTCTTGAATAACCTTGTAGTGGTCTCCCGCAACTGATACTGCGCCGCCATGCTGAGCCTTCTTGGTATTGTCTGCCAGCCCCGCTTCAAAAAGTACGCCTAATGATTTAACCATAGCATCCCGACGAGTGCCAGTCAGCCAGACGACGCAAACCGGACAAAGGTGCGGATGAAATCACGCCGGAGCGCAGCCTGCGGTCTACTCTAGGGCCCGAATCGCTGCAGCTTTCCCGCGTTTGCGAGTGCCAGCATCATGACACCGGTCGCGGGTATGCGACCGATGGAACCCAGGGCGCAGGCTCGCTCAGTGAATTCGGACACGCCGTCCCCTGCCGTCAGCACCGAGTGCACGAGCAGTGGCACCGGGTGCCAGGTATGGGCGGCGGCAATGGCCGGTGTGGAGTGGTCACCGGCGACCACAAGGGCGTCGGCCCCGAGGGCCAGTAGCCTGGGAATACGAGCGTCCAACTCTTCCAGGGCAAGGACCTTGGCCTGAAAATCGCCGTCCTCTCCGGCGGCGTCCGCCGGCTTGTAGTGGATGAAAAAGAAGTCGTGGCGGTCGAACGCGCTTTCCAGGGTATCCAACTCGTCATCGAAGGTCTCGCCCGTAGAGAGAATTTCCATTCCTAGCACGCTGGCCAGGCCACGGTACATCGGATATGCGGCGATCGCCGCCGGGCTTAGCCGGTATGCATCTGCCATCGATGGCCAGTCCGGGACCTGCGAATACCCGCGTGCGAGGACCATATTGGCGGCTGGCTGTCCGGAAAGCAGGTCGCGTGCCGTCGTGATAAAAGCTCCGACGGCCTCGGCGGTCCTTTGCGACCCATCGGACAGGGCCACCGCCGGAATCGCCGCGAGACCGGTAGTGCCGGGGTCGGTCTCGGCCACGTCAGTCCCAAGGCCTTCTCCACTTAAGACGAGGACAAATCGATGGCCCTTGCTTGCGTGTAAGGAGAGGCTCACGCCTGGAACCTCTATTTGCCGAAGCAGATCCACCAGGGACTCGGCCTCATCGCTGGAGATCCTCCCGGCACGGCGGTCTATGATCATTCCAGCATCGTCGACAGTGCAGAAGTTGCACCTGATAGCGACATCACCATCTGCAAGCTCCACCCCGAGGCCACGGGCCTCGAGCACGCCGCGGCCCACCAAATACTTGACGGGATCGTAGCCGAAGAGCGCGGTGTGTCCGGGACCGCTTCCCGGCGTAATACCCGTGGCGACAGGGGTTGTGAGACCCGCGGCGCTGCTTCGAGCGAGGGCATCCAGGTTCGGCAAGGCAGCCGTCTCGAGTTCGGATCGCCCGGTCTCCGGAAGCGGGAGCCCACCGAGCCCGTCGACGACGAGCATGACAATTTTTCCGGGGGTCTCCCTGGCGATATCCTTGATGTAGGGGAAATCTATCATTGGTCTGTGGCTGGCATCAGGGCGGCCACCCCAGGTAGCGTTTTGCCCTCCAAGAACTCGAGGGACGCGCCGCCGCCAGTGGAGACATGGGTCATCGCATCTGCGAAGCCAAACGTCACCACTGCTTCCGCCGTTGAGCCGCCTCCGATCACGGTTGTAGCATCTGCCAGGTTCGCGAGGGTCTCAGTCATACGGGCCGTGCCTTTCGAAAAACTCTCCCACTCGCTGACGCCCATCGGGCCGTTCCACACCACGGTCCCAGCTGCTTGTAGGGCCGCGGCAAAGGCATTGGTCGTTCTCGGCCCGATGTCCATGATACGCCAGCCAGCCGGTATGGCGTCCAGCATCACTACTTTATTGTTGGCGTCGTCCGAAAAGGCGTCGGCGATCACCACGTCCGATGGCAACAGCAGGTCCACTCCCGCCCGACGCGCTGTCTCGACGATCTCACGGGCCATCGGGATCTTGTCCTCCTCGACCAGAGAGTCGCCTACCTCCAAACCTTCGGCCAGTAGGAAGGTCGCAGCCATTCCCCCACCTACAATGAGGGTGTCGGCCTTGCTCACCAGATTTCGCAGCGCTGCCATCTTGTCCGAGGCCTTGGCGCCGCCCAGCACCGCGATCAGCGGTCGGCCGGGGTCGTCCAGAACGCGACCGAGCATCTCCAGCTCCCGCGCCATCAGGAATCCCGATACAGAAGGGAGAAAGTGGGTAATCCCTTCGATTGACCCATGGGCCCTGTGCGCCGCTCCAAAGGCGTCATTCACAAACAGGTCTGCGATGGATGCCAGATCCTGAGCAAACGCGGCGTCGTTCGCCTCCTCTTCCGAGTGGAATCGGAGATTCTCCAGTAGTACAACGCCGCCGGGCGACATTCCGCTAACGACAGATGCGACCTCGGGCCCGATGCAGTCCGGGGCGACTGCCACGTGCCTACCGAGCAGCTCCGAGAGTCGCGAAGCGATGGGACGCACGCGTAACTCATCAACGACTCGGCCCTTGGGCCTGCCCACATGGGAGCAGAGCACGATACGGCAGTCGCGCTCGATCAGATAGCGGACGGTATCCAGGGACGCCACTATGCGGGAGTCGTCTGAAATGTCGGTAGAATTCGGAGCGAAGGGAACGTTGTAATCGACCCGCACGAGCACCGTTTTACCCGAGACGTTCACGTCCTCGAGGGTCATCCTGCTGCTCATCAGCTATTGGCTCTCATTGGTCCAGGAGGTAGCCCACGAGATCGCCCATCGCGGTTCTACCCGCGGCGTTGACCCCAGGGATTTCGAGGGCATCGGCGGCCTCGGCTCGGTACTGCGCGATAAGCTCTTCGGCGCGTTCTTTTGCGCCAAGCTCTTCGAGAATATCCCGAACCTTGACGACGTCCTCAGTGTCTAGTACGCGCTTGAAATAGATGTCGCCGAGCCGTCGTTTTTCGCTGAGACTTGCCTTTGACAAGGAGTAAACGACGGGAAACAGCTTCTTCTTGTTCAGTACCTCGGCGCCGACAGGAGTGGCCGCTCCCTCGACTCCCCATAGCTCCATCACGTCTCTGCGTATCTGGAGTGCGAGGCCAAGAGCCCTGCCACTCGTCCCCATCGCCCCTACGGTCTCATCGTCCGCCGATGCGGCCAGTGCGCCAAGCTGCATGGCGCATCCGTAGAGGGCTCCCGTCTTCCCAGTTGCCATCCCCAGGTAGCCTTCGACATCCAGGTCGATGCGCTCCTGGGACTCCAAGTCCTTGAAGCGGCCCTCGCACATCTCCAGGACAGTATTGTCGACTATTTGAACCGCACGGAATGTGACCTCCGGCATGTTACCGCGTTCTGCTAGGGCGAATACGGCGAGGCGGGCAACGGCGTGCATCGCATCTCCGACGTTGATGGCCTGGGCCGGACCCCAGACCCACCACACCGCGTCGCGATCGTATCGTTGGGGTTGGCCCGCCTGAACGTCGTCATGGATCTGGCTAAAGCTCTCCAACAGCTCGACAGAGGCGGCGCCGGGCAACGCGGAATCCGGGTCGCCACCGGCTGCTGAACACGCGATCAAGCAGGCTGTCCCGTGATTGCGATCCCGACGGACAGGCCCCTCCTCCCCACCGGGTTTGTCTTCCCACCCCAGATGGTAGGACATCATCCTGTACAGCTCCATCTGGCGAGAGCTCAGATTTTTTCTGATTTCGGCGTCGACCTGCGTGGCAAGATCATCCAAGGTTGAGGCAACAGACATAGATACCACCGGAATTGAGATGGCCCCGAATCGGGGCAAATCTGAGTTTAGATGCGGCCCACAGTAGTGTCAACAAAACGGGTCAATAAGGGAGCGGGCTCCGCATAGATGGGCGCCAGGCGGTAGGTGTTAGTTCGAACCCACTTCGATTATTCCAATTGGCGGGGCAGAAGGGTAGCATCTATAATACGCGCTGACCCGGAGAGGGACGGCACATGGGACCTACCATCGATCTCAACTGCGACATGGGCGAAAGTTATGGCGCATACAAAATTGGCGCTGACGATGAGCTCATCAAGCACATCACCTCGGCGAGCATCGCCTGCGGATTCCACGCGGGCGACCCGATGTGGATGCGGTACACCGTGGAATTGGCTGAGGCCCACGGTGTCGCCGTGGGAGCGCATCCCGGCTACCCGGACCTTGCGGGCTTTGGGCGGCGCGCCATGGCGGCTTCACCCAACGAGGTAAAAAACGACATGGTGTACCAGCTTGGCGCTTTGCAAGCCTTCACCAAATCGAAACGACTGCAACACGTAAAACCCCACGGCGCTCTCTATAACAGGGCCGTCGGCGACGAGCCCGTCGCCAGGGCAATCTGCGAAGCCATCCTCGAAGTGGACCCGGACATGGTACTGCTCGCGCTGGCGGGCTCACGCTGGATCACAATTGCACAAGAAATGGGACTGCGAGTGGCGCCGGAGATCTTCGCCGACCGTGGACTCAATTCGGACGGGACGCTGGTCTCCAGGACACTACCAGGTGCGCTGCTCCACGATGCCAAAGAGGTCGCTGCACGCAGCGTCCGAATGGTGACGGAAGGGAAAGCATCGACGGTCTCGGGCGAGGAAATTGACGTGGCAGCCACCAGCCTGTGTATGCACAGCGACTCGCCGGGCGCGGTCGAGATGTTCAGTGCGGTGCGCGAGGAACTCGAACGAGCCAACGTCGCCATACGCCCGTTGGGCGAACTAGCGACGACGCGATAGCAAAAAACGGGGACCGGGGCCAGGCGCCGCCGGCAGATTCGAGCTAGAGAGGCAAATTGATATACGACGCACCGAAACTAATACCAGCAGGGGACCAGGCCCTCGTCGTCGAACTTGGCGACGAGATCGACGCAGCCCTGAATCGCAGGGTGCATGACCTTACCCACCTGGTCGAAGAGCAGCGGATACGCGGAGTCGTGGACCTGACGCCCACGTACCGGTCGCTGCTCGTACAGTACGACGCGACCGAGACGTCGCTGGGCGAGATTTCCATCGCCATTCGCGACCTTGAGGACGGGCCAGGGACAGGATCATCAGATCAGCCCCTCGTCGTGCATGTGCCAACGCTGTACGGCGGCGCATTTGGACCAGACCTGGAGGACATAGCCGAGTGCGCCGGTGTGCCTGTCGCGGAAGCCGTCAATATGCACTCTTCAAAACAGTATCGGGTCTATATGATGGGCTTCACACCGGGATTTCCCTACCTGGGCGGGCTTGACGAGCGGCTGGCAACGCCACGATTGGAGACGCCTCGACAGAAGATCCCCGCCGGTACGGTTGGGATTGCGGAGAGCCAGACCGGCATCTACCCCGTCGCGAGCCCCGGTGGATGGCGCCTTATCGGTAGAACGCCCCTCAAACTGTTCGACCCCTCGCGAGAGTCCCCTTCCCTTTTGTCGGCCGGAGACTACCTCCGGTTCGTTCCGATCGATGGCGAAGAGGAGTTCAAGACGATAGAGGACAGTGTTGCAGCAGGCACATACGAAACAACTATGTCGGTGAAACAATGAGCCAACCCTCGCTGGAGATAGTGAAGTCAGGACTGTTCACGACAGTTCAGGACCTCGGGCGTCCGGGCTACCAAAGGTTCGGCGTCCCGGTATCAGGCGTGATGGACCGGTTCGCACTGCGTGCGGCAAACGCACTGGCCGGTAACGATATTGGTGCTGCAGCGCTGGAGATGACGGTCATCGGCCCCTCCATCACGTTCCTGATTGATACCTGGGCGGCGCTGGCAGGCGGCGACCTTGCACCGCGACTCAACGACGCGCCACTGAAGACATGGCGGGCCTTCAAGGTCTCCGCCGGAAGCCAATTGACGTTCCACGGCATGCAAGATGGCATGAGGGCGTACCTGGCGATTGCGGGCGGCATCGACGTTCCCAAGGTCATGGGCAGTAGGTCCACTTACGTCCCATCGGGTTTCGGCGGTTTCGAAGGCCGGGCCCTCGTTGCAGGTGACAACCTGTACACATTCGCACCGGACGGCGAATACAGGGCCAGGTTCATGCCTACTGACCGTGCACTACCGCCCTACGGCGACACCCATGAACTCAGGGTAATCCTGGGCCCGCAGCACGAAGCGTTTACTCCGGAAAGCACCGAAGCGCTCCTTTCCTCGACATTCGAAATCTCTCTTGACTCGGACAGGATGGGCTACGTCCTCGACGGCCCTGCACTCCAGCACGTTGCCGGGGCCGGGATCATCTCTGACGGCAACCCCCTCGGCGCCATCCAGGTGCCTGGCGATGGGTCGCCCACCATACTGCTCGCCGATCGGGGGACGACCGGTGGATACGCCCGCATCGCGACTGTGATAGGCGTCGATGTAGATCGTATGGCCCAGGCAGTGCCGGGGAACTCCGTCACTTTTTCGACGATCGACATAGAGGAAGCCCAGGGACTGCTTCGCGAACAGGTTCGTTTACTTGAAGAGATTGCCGCTGGCCCTCCTGAGGTGGACCAGCGTATCGCGGTAGCCGTCGATGGGGTCAGCTTCGAGGTGACAGACGTCAATGGCAAGAGCCTGACCCGCGCAACTTCGGCGGGCTCTACACCCGCCAAATCCCCTCAACACGTCACCGCAACGGTTGGTGGCGGAACCTACGACCCCCGACCCGAATTTGAATAGCCGGGCTTCCTGCCGCCACAAATCCATGATCCCG
>CAJWER010000157.1 GCA_913030785.1 uncultured Chloroflexota bacterium
CAGCTGCCGCTACCGCCACACCTGCCTATTCCACGACGACAGCCCCTCGACTCAGCCGAATTGTGCCCCGTAGATGCTCGCCTTCACCTTCTTGGCGACATCAATCTCAATTTTGCGCCCCATTCGTCTTGTATGCGATACCCCTCGCTGATATATTTACTCGCCAACACATAGTCGGAGGGGACGAATGACAGGCTTGAGAGCAGCAGTAATCGGCCTCGGTCGCATGGGCAGTACCTTCGACGACGAGATCCCTCACGGGGGCTCGGTGTTTCTGCCATATTGTCACGGACCGGCCTATTTTCACTCCCCTAAAGTCGAGCTAGTCGCAGGGGCCGACCTCCACGACGGACAGCGCCAGCTGTTCGGAAAGAGGTGGCAGGTCCCTTCCGACAACATGTACTCCGACTATCGCGAGATGCTCGCCAAGGAGGACCTAGACATAGTTAGCGTCTGCACGAGCGCCCGCGTGCGCTCGACCATTGTGCAGGATGTAGCCCGCGCAGGCGTCAAGGCCATTTGGGCGGAGAAGCCGATCGCTCTTTCGCTCGAAGAGGCGGACACGATGGTGCGAGTCTGCGACGAGGAAGGCGTGGCGCTGGCCATCAACTGCGCCCGCCGTTGGAACCCTTTGTATACCCAGGTAAAGCGCGTGATTGACGAGGGCCAAATTGGCAAGGTACTCCAGGTCACGGCCAATGCGCCATGTGACCTGTCCCACAACGGAAGCCACCTGCTGGACACGGTGCGCTTCCTCGCCGGAGGCGACGTCCAGTGGGTCATGGGTGAAATGGAGTCTGACGAGGCCGCTGCAACTGATGACGACCTCGCGGGCAACGGCTACTTAGCCTTCGACAACGGCGCACGGGCGTTCATCCGCTCAATGCCCACAGGTGCGGCGAAGTGGAATTTCGATATTCTGGGCGAAGAGGGCATGATAAGGTCCGTCGGCGACACGAACGAGCTTGAGTTGACCGCCCTTTCGGAGACCGAGTTCCCGGTATTCTCCGACTCCCCCGTCCGCGCCTCACGCCCAGGGAAAACCCACGTCGCACGATATCCGTTCCCGTGGCCTACTTCCATTCAAGGAATGGGGCTCACGATTATCGACGACCTGGTCAATTCGATCGAGACAGGCGCGCCCCCGAAGTGCTCTGGTACCGACGGCCTCCTAGCACTCGAGACGGCGATCGCCCTGCGGGAGTCCCACCGCCGCGGATTCACCCGAGTCAACCTGCCGCTGGAGGATCGGGGCCTCAAGATCCTGTCCGCCGAGATCCAGGGCGACGATGTACCGCGGCGAATCCTACGAGAAAGTCAGTCGGCCACGTAAACCTTCGAAGACCCGAGGAGGAACCAAAATGAAGACGTACCGAGTTGCAGTGGTGGGCCTAGGTCGTATGGGCAGCACCATCGACATGTCGATAGCCAATGCGTGCGCGGTAAGTGACCGCATTGAGTTGGTCGCAGGCGCGGACATAATCCCGGAGCGCCGGGATGCGTTCAAAGAGACCTGGGGGGTCGACGGGATCTACGACGATTACAACGAGATGATAACCAAGGAGAGCCCGGACATCGTCGCCGTCTGCACAACGGCCACCGGCCTGCCAAAACCCGGACGCAAGTCGCCGTCCCGCGACAACCGCGACGACTCCCACGCCGAGATCACGGTTGCGGCGGCGAACGCCGGAGTGCCGATGCTCTATGTCGAGAAGGCCGTGGCCTGCTCCCCCGAGGCCGCCGACGCAGTACTTGAGGCGGCCAAGGCGAACGGCACGCGAATCAACACTGGCACCATCATGCGATTCGACAGCCGGTTCGACGTTGTTCGCGACCTGATCGCCAACGGCGGCATCGGCGAGCCGACCCACGCGGTGGCCTACACCAGCTCCAACACGCTGATGCACATGCACATCCACTCCATGGACCAGCTCTCATATCTACTGGGCGACCCCGGCGTCGTGTCAGTGAGAGGCGAGCTGCTGCCGCGGGACATTGAGGTGCGCGACAACCGTCTCGACGAGGACCCCCACGCCACCTATCACATCAGGTTCGCCAACGGCGTCGAGGCCTGGTCGGTGCCCGCCGGACCACGCGACTTCGAGATCATCGGGACCGAGGGTTCCGTGCGCTCTATGGGCCAGGGCACTGGCGCCTACTTCAGGAAGGCCCCAACGCGAGAGCCCGGGGAGGCGAGCCTCATGGAGATCCTGGTGCCAGAGGCCCCGGCACAGACGATGACGGTCGCCTGCCTCGAAGACCTCGTGGACGCTCACGAATCCGGTCGCAAGACGCGCCAGGACGTGTCAGTGATCACCAACCTGACCGAGGCCTGCCTGGCGGTCGCTGAGAGCCACAGAATCGGAGGCGGATGGGTCGACTTGCCGATGCAAAACCGGAACCTGTACGTCTTCCATGTCTAGCCCAAACAAGTTACTCGCCAGCATTCGAGGAAACACCAAGCTCTCCTGAATGCAGTAATCGGGGGACGATGGACGACGGCAACGCTGTCCATCGTCCCCCGACAAGGCCTTTTCACACGTGTTCCACTCGCCAGTCAGTGACCGGACAGCAGTGAAGGAGTAGATATGGCCTTCGAGAACATCGTCGTATACAAGGGCACCGACTATCACAGCGCCTTCCCGCACATCATTCGGCTACAGAACGGCGAACTGGTGAGCATTTTCAGGCAGGCAATCGCCCGTGGAGGCCAGGCCGATGACGAGCACAACCGCACACTAACTCATAGCCACGTCGATGCCGACTCGCGCATAGCCCTGGTGCGCTCCACCGACGACGGCGCGACGTGGGACCCCGGTAGCCTGGTCGTCGTCGATCAGTCGGACGGCGGCTCAGACCTCAACATGGCGATGGTCTCCCAGCTTTCCTCGGGCGAGCTCGTGGCCAACAACCACCGCTGGTTCACGGATGGGACCACCCAGCGCTCGGACAGGCTGTCCCTCGACCGCAGCGGGAGGGAGCCGAGCTCCGTGGTGTTCGACAGCCTCTACTTCATGCGTTCCAGCGACGAAGGCCGCACGTGGGGAGAGCCTCGGCCCGTCGAGGTCGAATCCATCGCGTACCGCGCCCACACCGGCAAGAGCGACATCATCACGATGCCCGACGGCACGCTGCTCACCACGATCAACGGCTACGGCGAAGCGAGCGGAGTGGATAGGGTCTACGTAGTCCGGTCCCGCGACGGGGGCAGCACCTGGGCGGAACCATCGCTGGTCCTCGGCGACCCCAACGGACGCATAGGATTCGGGGAACCGCCCGTTGTCCACCTTGCAAGCGGCAGGCTGCTAGTGGTTACACGCACCTCCGAGGCCGCCGGATTCCTGTACCAGGCCCACTCCGACGACGGAGGGTGGGTCTGGCAGGGTCAGCGCCGAACGCCGATCTGGGGCTTCCCATGCCACCTGCTGCAGCTCCGCAGCGGGACCATAGTCTGCGCCTACGGCTACAGACGCGAGCCCTACGGCATAAGGGCCGCCTTGAGCCACGACGAGGGAGAGACCTGGGACATAGGCCGCGAGATCGTCCTGCGGGACGACGGCCTGCACCGCGACCTGGGCTACCCGGCATCGATACAGCTCGAAGACGATCGAATCCTTACGATCTACTACTTCCACGGTGAGGACGGCATCCGCCACATCGCCGGCACAATCTGGTCTGAGGAAGACACTACGTAGGAGCCCTTCGACATAGCCTTCGGGAGAGCCTAGGAGGAGAGACATGGCGCTCGAAAACATAGTTGTATACAAGGGTACCGACTACCACAGCGCATTCCCGCACATCTATCGCCTACAAAACAGCGACCTCGTAGTCATCTTTCGGCAAGCGAGGACGCGCCCGGGCCGCGGGACCGCAGGCGAGCGCGACGAGACCCTGTCGCACCATCACCTCGACCCGGACTCGCGGCTCTCGATGGTGCGCTCCACTGACGACGGCCGCACCTGGGATCCAGACAGTCCGGTCATCATCGATGAGTCCGACGGCTCGCAGGACTTGAACATGGGGATGATCGGCCAGCTCTCGTCAGGCGAATTGCTGGTGAACAATCACCGGTGGTTCACGGGCCTCAGCCAAGAGCGGATGAAGGAGCTTACTAAAACCCGGTCCTACCTGCCCAGACCAAACGTACCGCCCTACTCCGAGCAGTGGTTCGGGGAGATCGTGTACGACGGCGCGTACCTGACGCGGTCGAACGATAACGGCCATACCTGGGGCGAGCCCGAGGGTCTGTCCTTCGGTGATCTGGCGTTCATGACCCACACCGGCAAGGACGGAGTCTTAGAGCTTCCCGACGGAACGATACTGCTGATGGTCAACGGACACTGTGCGGATGGCGAGACGGGGCAGACCTTTGTCGTACGTTCACGCGACGGAGGGCGCACATGGGGAGAGCCTTCTACGGTCGCCAACGACCCCGAGCAGCGCGTAGGCTTCGGCGAGCCGCCGATGGTGCGTCTGGCCTCTGGCAAGCTGCTCACAATGATGCGCACAAGCGCCGACGGTGGCGTCCTATATCAGGCAAGCTCCAACGACGACGGGTGGGTTTGGTCGGGCGTCAGGCGCACGCCCATCTGGGGCTTTCCATGCCACCTGCTGCAACTCCGCAGCGGGACAGTAGTATGCGTCTACGGCTACAGGCGCGAGCCCTGGGGGGTCCGCGCCACTCTGAGCCATGACGACGGCGAGACCTGGGACATCGGCCGAGAGATCGTCCTGCGTGATGACGGCATCCATCGCGATCTGGGCTACCCAGCTTCGGTCCAACTAGAGGACGACCGCATCCTCACCATCTACTACTTCCACGGCGACGACGGCATCCGGTTCATAGCCGGCACAATCTGGTCCGAAGACGACCCTCCGCGAGGGTTTTGAATAGGAGGCAACTTAGAGGCACACTTTTCGCCGCTGATACTTTGATCTGGGGTGTGCAGAGGGGCAAAGCCCCTTTGACGGGGGCGTGGGGTTGCTCCCCCACACCTTATTTTTTTTCCTTGGACGAGGACGATTTCGCACGGCTTCACATAATGAAGCGCTACCATCGCGACGATGCCGACCTTAGCCGTTTCTACGCGACGTGGATCAGGATAAGCGGGGCTCAGGAGGAGTTAGGCAAAGGCGAGACCGACGGGTGGACCGATGTCGCGGGGGTGAGACAACGCCTCGGCCGTGACCTGTTGTCCCTCGACTCCATGCTAGCCAGTATTTCGCAACCGGACGGATTCGTGTCAGAGATTGCGCATGCACTGGAAACGAACCGCTCAGAACTCGACGAACTTTCGAAGTAGACTCATATAGCGCAAGAGGCAGGTGGAACATTGAACTTCAAGCACATCATCATTCACAAGGGCACCGACCACCACAGCGCCTTCCCGGAGATCATCCGCCTGCAAAACGGCGAGCTATTGACCCTGTTCCGGCAGGCCCCCGTGCGGCCCGGAAACGGGATTGCAGGCGACACCTACGAGGCGGCTACCCACTATCACAAAGACACCTCGTCCAGGGGCGCCCTGGTGCGCTCCCTTGACGACGGGGAGACGTGGGACCCGTCGACCTTCGTGATCGTAGACCCTGCCGACGGCAAGCAGGACCACAACATGGGGATGATCGCCCAGGTCTCTTCCGGCGAGATCCTGGTCAACAACATACGGCTGTTTGCCGACCTGGACGAAGAGGCGGCCGAGGAATTCGAGGGCAAGCGTACCCTGTTTCCCTACGCGACGAACAGGGCTGGGGGCACGATGGCCTTCGATAGCCTATACCTGATCCGGTCGAGCGACAACGGCCATACCTGGGGAGCGCCGCAACCCTTCGGCGTCGAAACGATGGACTACTGGTCCCATACCGGCCAGACCGGGGTAGTCGAGTTGCCCGACGGAACGTGGCTAACACCGTTCCATGGCAGCACTCACCCAGACGAAACAGACAGATCCTTTATCGCGCGCTCAAGCGACGGCGGACAGACCTGGGGCCAGGCAACCACAGTGGCATATGACCCGGAGCAGCGCATCTCGTTTCACGAGCCACCCTTGCTTCGACTGTCAAACGGCAGACTGCTCACGGTGATTCGCACTGCCGGCGCTGACGACTACATGTACCAGGCTTTTTCCACGGACGACGGCTGGACCTGGCAGGGGCTGAAACGCACCCAGATCCACGGCCACCCGTCTCACCTGATTGAGCTGCAATCTGGGCGCATCCTGTGCACCTACGGCCACCGCCACGACCCCATGGGGATACGGGCGGTCTTCAGCGACGACCAGGGTGAGACCTGGGACATGGACCACATGGTTGTCATTCGAGACGATGGAATGGACAGAGACCTGGGCTACCCCGCCTCCATTCAAATGAAGGACGGACGCATCCTGTCCACCTACTACATCCACGGCGAGGACGGGATTCGCTATATCGGCGGCAGCATCTGGTCCGAGGAAAAGGCTCTGGCATAGTGGACACAACACGGAGGCAGGTGGTTTGAACATCAAACACATCACCATCTACAAGGGCACCGACCATCACAGCGCATTCCCGGAAGTCATCCGGCTGCAGAACGGCGAGCTGCTCACGGTCTTCCGGCAGGCCCCTGTGAGGGCCGGGACAGGGGTCCATAGGGAACGCAACGCCAAGGTCACACACTTCCATCAGGATACCTCCTCGCGGGCCGCGCTAGTGCGCTCCCTCGATGACGGCGACACTTGGGACCCCACCAGCTTCGTGATCGTCGACCCCGCCGATGGGGTGCAGGACCACAACATGGCGATGATCTCCCAGGTCTCGTCGGGCGAGGTCATCGTCAACAACATGCGGCTATTTTCCCATCTGGACGAAGAGGGGAAATCCAAGCTCGCCGGGAAACGAGAGGTCCTGCCGGACAGGCCGGAGAGGCCCTTCGACTCGATGGCCTTTGACAGCCTCTATATGATGCGGTCGAGCGACAACGGCCATACATGGGGTGCGCCGGAGGCATTCGGCATTTCACCGATG